>DATCES010000036.1:0-2529 GCA_036509935.1 Mucilaginibacter sp. | reverse complement strand
TTATTTGGTTGTGCTCTTAAATGGCTTAGAAAACTCACTCTTAAAAAAACAATTGAAAACACTTTCAATTGATATATTATATTTAGTTGATAGTCAATAGCTTCCAAAGGAATTACCAACCATTTTTGACCACATTATCTTAAAAATTTTCGGATCATTGGCTTGCGGATAAAGGCAATTTAATCTGAATTTTAAAGCATAACCAAACCGTACAATATTACCATAATAGCGATAATAAAATAGATTACCGATATTCCATAAAATGTAGCCCACCGCAGCCAGTTTACAAACTGCTTTGCCATTTGCACCAAAGGGTCATCAGTATCCTTTATAATCAGGTAACTGTTTTTCCTTTCCCGCTCTGTTTTGATCCTTTGTTCTTCGGCATACTGCAAGCGCCCGTGGTCAAGGTATGCATCGCAATGCGGGCACCTTTCATCAATTTTACTTGACCATTTGCTCCATTTTCCGCAAACAGGGCATTTTATTTCACTTACCTGACTCATGATATATTTTTATATTAAAAACTGATACCATTGGAACTATAACAACAACTTGGCGTTTTAAAAGGTTTTATTTTTTATTCAGTCAACGGATAATGTACCGCAATTATATCTCCTTGTTTGTACATTGAAGGCGGTCTTTGATAAAATCATCCCAATGTTCATTTTCGGGTGCGTCCCATATTTCCTGAAATGAATCAAGGGATATGGCCGTCATCATATCAGTAGTTATTTCATAAACGCCGGAAGCTGTTTCATCGATTATCATATCACGGACTTCTTTTTTTACCTCTGGCTTCATTGTTTTAAAAAGCGTCCAGAATGCAAGCGCCTCCTTTGAGTGTTTTATTGTCAGCATAGCTATATCCTTCTTCCTTCACGGTGTATTGCAAATTTAGATAAATTTAGTTTTATATACAATATGCTTTTGGTGGCAACTACACTAACCTCCGGCCATTTATTTTCTGAGTTGCGCCTGATAGCGGATTTGACCTAATAAATACTTTGGTTCAATTATGTACCCGTTTAAAAGTTGCTTGAACAGGTCGGTTTGCCGACAATTCCCCTGTACGGTTCAGGGTCCCTTCGGAGACCCTGCCGGGATGTAATACTACTATTAGTTTCTTTTTTCCCATTTCCATATGGCATTTGTGACAACCTTATACGAAGACCGGGATATTTTTTTGCCTAACAGCTTTACGTGGCCAAAATCGATATCTCTTAATGAGCCTAAGAACCTCATTCTTTCGTTAGCTGGATCAAATTTAGCCCCAAATGCAATTTCTTCAATTGATGACGGCAGAAATTCGAACGCACTTCTGCTTCCAACAATACGATATTCTTTTTCATATTTCCAATCAATAGCTTTATTTGTATGGGCGATTTCGAATGCTTTACCAACTTCAAAATAAGCATCTATTTGCGGCTTTTGCTCACTATATGTTACCTTGTATATATGAGCAAATGATTTTAAAAGTTCCGATGTTCTAAATTTTATGCAAATTCCCTTATGGCAATCGGCATAATGAGCCCACATTAGCAAATTATTAGGTTCCTCGCTTAAGCAAAAAATTCTAAGCTTATCCAGCTCTGTTTGTAGAATCCCCATATACTCGTCTCGTAGGATTAATACAGCAAGAGTGTCGTCCTTTTTTTCTTCGAAGAATGAGGCGTTTTTGGAATCCCGTTTTAAAAAATATTCTTTCATCTGCGGAACATCTACTCGTTCGGGTATATAAATACTACCGTCAAACGGGTCGTTAAAACTCGCGGGATTTGAAAACCATAAGCGCTTATTTCTCATCATAGCAACGAAGTACTCATTATACTTGCAGTACTTATATAAAAACTCAGGTAGTTCTTCTTTCATGTACTAAACTACCATTTTTTACAACGAAAGTTGTGTCCTTTAATGCAACTGCAAACCATAGTAACCTTATGCATGGACAACCTGTTATTATGGCCAAAAAGTGAGAGGAATTTTGACGCAGGGCTGCATCTCTTGTAGGATAACAAGGTGGATAGCAGAGTCCTCCTGCTGTCCATAGACTGTGTCTCCGCTGTCCGAGTTGGTAACTGCGGTTAACTATGCCCGTCTGCGACTACAGTAAAACAAAAAAGCCCTCAGTAAAATCTGAAGGCTTAATCTCGTGGTGGCTACTGGTCAAATCTCGAACCATTTCCTTTCTGATTTGCGGCTGATAGCGGATTTAGGCTAATGATTTTTTGGTTCAATTACCCTTCGCCTGTTCATGCATACAGTTTTGGCAGAATGGAAATTATCCGGTATTGCTTTATTCGGCGGCATTTATTGAACAAAATTATAGTTCGTTTTACTTTTTCACAGTGAAAGTAAAATAATGGCTGCCAGCTTCCCCGTTTGCGGTAACACCCTGCACTATTCCAATATATTCGCCTTCCCTGTCGGATGTGTAAAAGGATACCGCGTTTTTAGTGTTGGGATTTACTTTGGGCGCCCAAAACAAGAGGTTCCTGAAATCAGGTAAGCGGCTTTTTATTTGGCCTT
>DATCES010000035.1:0-2645 GCA_036509935.1 Mucilaginibacter sp. | reverse complement strand
AAAAAAGAACCAGTTTTTTGATAGCTGGGTGGCTAACTTGTTGTCAAAAAATATGCGGTCGTTGGTTTTCCGCGAGCCTTGTCCCTGGTTTTTTGATATACCGTAAAGCAAGTTGGTTTCGGTAGTAAAATCCATCGGCTTTTTGTTGTATTCGGCCTTAAAATCAAAGTTCGACCCTAAAGCTATAGCGCTCACCCCGCCCGCGCTGTAATTCTCTGTAAACGCCGACTGGCTGAAGTTAAGCCCGAAAATAATTGATTTATGCCAGTAACTCACCTTATAATCAAGCATGTTAACGGGGATGAGGCTTTCCTGTATCTGTATGGGGATGAAAATACCGGGCAGTGCATTTTTGCCCGGATCGACGTGGTATTTATTAAGCAGGTTGGTATCAACTTTAAGGGAGTCGGTTTTTTGTGCCGCCACGGATGATGCGAAGCCAAAAATGAATAAAATTAATAACCCGGGTATGGTTTTTAACATAGTTATATTACCTTAAAGCGGAAAGCCGAAAGCATTAGTAAGCTAAAAGCTAAAAGCTTAAGGCATAAAGCAAATAAAATCCGCTTTTTGCTTTTTGCTTTCCGCTTTTTGCAAGCGTCGGGGCAAATTTATTATATATTTTAATATTGCAGTACCGGGGGCTTTAAAAAAACCAAAATCATTTCCCCGTTAGCGGCTGTAACGAATATATCCTTCGATTACGTAAAAACCTTTTCAGGTTGTTTCTTATCATTGAAATAAATTCATAGTCGCTCAGGGTTTTGGTGGTGTAAAACCCAGGCCTGTACCTGAACATAAAGGCGGTTAACTGTTCGTCTTTTAAACCGGTAATATTACCAACCGATGTGCGGTTAAAGCGGTAATCTATCACATTTTGTTCATAATCGTATTCAATAAATTGCCTTAAAGCCGAGGCGTTGCGCCCTTCGCGGCTAAACGAATTCCACAGCGCATCAATGCTTAAACCGGCGCCGCCGTTGGATGGCGCGCTAATAAAATCATTGTAAGCAAGTGGGCCATAAATTTTATTATAGTCGCGTTTGGTAGCTTCCAGCCGCTGTTCGGGGCTCAGGAGCATATCGTGAATGGTAACCAGTTTAAGCTGAATGGCCGAGCGTGCCATATAAATAGCTAAAGGGACGTTGTTTTTAACTTTAATGGTATCCGGGCGATATTCCTGCCTGGTGAAAACCAGCTGGTCGCCGGCAACGGCTTTGATACTGAATTCGCCTTTCAGGTTATCATATACGGCGATGCCCGTAGTTATATTGTGGATATTTACGCTGGCTACCCTGGCGTTGCTTTCCTTATCAAACACAATCCCTGCAACAGTCTTTTCCTGCGAAAAACACTTTACAGCAGTTAAAAAAAAGCATAGCGCCAGCCCTGTTCTCATTACAAATACAAAAAAACGTTCCGGCCATCGTGGAACATACAAATTAACAATATTTCAGCGCACTATTTGTCTAAAACAAGTACCTGGCCAATTTTAATATTGTTATCTGCTAAATTATTCAATGTTTTCAGGCCGTCAACCGTTAAGCCAAAACGTTTCGAAATGTTATATAGTGTATCCCCCTGCTTTACTATGTATGTTTTACTTGCCGGCGGGGCTTTAATTGCCGAGTCTTGTGCAGCTGTCAAAATGTTTTTGTCGGCCTTTGTAAGCACGGTATCCATGGTTTCGGTACCGGCTGGCGGGCTGTCATATTGGTCCAGTTTATATTTTTGGATAATACCAATTAATATCGAGGGGTAATTAGGGTTTGTGGCATACCCCGCTTTTTTTAAGCCGTATGCCCAGTCTTGGTAGTCGGTTATATCCAGTGCAAATAGTTGGGTGTAATTTTTCCTTTTCAAAAATAATGAGTGATCGCGGAATGAATCTTCGGCCCTGTTGTAAACCCTGAAACAGTCGTTCTGGTTATCATCGTCCTTATAATACTTTTTTTCGTTCCATCCGGGGGTGCATTTTATGCCAAAATGGTTGTTGGCTACCCTTGCCAGTTCGCTGTTGCCACTGCCCGATTCAAAAAGGCCCTGCGCAAGCGTAATACTGGCCGGAATGCCGTATAAATTCATTTCCTGTATGGCCAAAGCCTTATAGCGGCCAATATATTGCAACGAAGTAAGCGGGATATAAGACGTGATAGCCGCACTATTGGCTTTTTTAATACTTTGGTTGTTCCGCCGGGCCTCCCCGTTCGAAATCATTTTTTTATGAACCGAACATGAAGTAAAAAAAACAAGCGCTGTAAATAAATAAATTATTTTTCTCATACAATAATCAACAAATGCCTGGCAATAATAAAGCATCGCCGAGTTAATGCCTATTACGTAATATACATTAAATAGGTTAAGGCAACGGCTGTGATTATTGGATATAGGGATATTTTTGAAATTTTTTTAGTCCATTTTTCGAAAACAATTGTCCTATGGTAATCTAAATAATCTTTATTTATCAATTTGTTTACGGGTTGTCGCAATTTTCTACCCTTTAATGTGTTAAGTTTCTCAAATAATTGACTTGAACATTTCGATGTGTCAGTAGTAATGATGATTTCTAAGTTGTCCGTAAGTGCAATAAATCCTTTGTCAAAAAGTGCATCATATTCAACGTATAGACAAATTCCATTGCAAAT
>DATCES010000034.1:0-3056 GCA_036509935.1 Mucilaginibacter sp. | reverse complement strand
GCAAGCAGTACCAAAAGCACTGCAAACCGCACTGAAAATAAAATTCGTTTTAATACCGGTATGATCATATTCAGTATTTCGTAATACTCAATGAAAATTAATTACACAAATGACCGAAATATCATCTTATTAAATAGTGCATTAGATACAATCACGAAAATAATAGACGAAATGGCCTTTTATATCTATTGAAGGTAATTATAAGAAAATGAAAAAGGCTAATGATTCTTATTTCATTAGCCTTAATTGATAATCCGGCATTAGTTTTGTTTCTGATTTGCAGACTAAAATTAGTTTTCATGATTACAAGCATTAAAAAGTTAAACAAATGTATGCTTGCAACTAATAGGCATCAAGATGTTCAATTATTGAACTGGTTGGTAATCAATAATTTACAACGTTTTTGGTGAGTAGTAATTTGGCTTTATGATACCCACCGAATTACTCACCTTTTTAACGTGATTTAGTGCATATTTTGGTGTTTTGACTATAAAACAAAAGCCTGCAATCATTTGATTTGCAGGCTTTTATCATGTTTTGATATTGATTTTAGTGGTCCTTAGACTACAGGACTCGAACTCTTTTATGGCCGATTTGTATTGTGCAGCGGGATTATGATAATTTCAAATTCACCAGTTGATGGCTTACCAAATATTGCATCGCCTGTTCAACAACAATCGCCGAAGGTTTAGGATCAAAGCCCAGTTCACTTCTTGATTTGGCAACATCAAAGTCCTGCTGTAATCCCGAAAATATAGCAACATCTTTAACACTAAGTAATGGGGCTTTACCGTTTATTTTGCTTGTCAACTCCATTAACCAGGCTATAACAAGCAAAACTGTTTTTGGTACGGCAACGGGTAATTTTATTTTCAAATCAGGAAAAAGGCGTTGTGCAATTTTAGTAGTATCTTTAATAGATGTACATCTTTCATTTGCCAGGATATACCTCTCTCCGCTGATCCCTTTCGTTGCCGCTAAATAACAACCTTCAGCAACATCTTTTACATCTACCCAGTTAAGCGCTATATTAGTTTCTACCGGAATTTCTTTTTGCAGAATTAATTTGAGAATATTGTACGATACATTTAATGGCGCAAAAGCTTCACCTCCTATCATAGCCGATGGCAATACAGCTACCAACTCTATATTAAGTTCCTTTGCAAGTTTAAAAGCCAGTTGTTCGCCGTCATTTTTTGAGTTATAATAAACATCCCTGCGATCTGGGTTATAACCGTAACTTTCCTTTACCGGGATGGTGGCATAATTTAACGCGGCTATTGAACTTACGTATACAATTCTTTTAACCCCAGCCTCTGCGGCTGCTTCTATCATGTTCCTTGTCCCCCGGATATTTACATCATAAATTTCTTTTTGGGGATCTCTGGCCCAAAGCTTAAACGCAGCGCCTACTGCATAAAAGGTATCTACACCTTGAAGTGCCCTCACTAACGATTGCTTATCAGTAATGTCTGATTGAACCACTTCACAATCCAATCCCTCGAAAGATTTTTTATTATTAATGTTCCTTACTGATGCACGTACCCGAATGCCTCTGCTGATAAGTTGTCGTACTAAATTATTGCCAAGGTGTCCATTTGCACCGTTAACTAATGATAGTTGTTGATTTTCCATTTGTTTATTTTTTAATAATTAATGGTTCAAATCTGCCGACTATAAAAGCTAATCCACTTGACAAATGTTAGAAAAGCATCCTTTTGCGTATACGGCTCAAACTTTCAGGTTTCATGCCCAAAAAGGACGCTATGTATTGCACCGGTACATTGTGGATGATGCCGGGATAGTGCTCAATCAGCTTTTTATACCGCTGTTCTGCGGTTAGAGTAGCTAATTCTCTTGACCGGGTTTCATTATAGGTTATTGATTGCTGAAATATTTGTATACTAAAATCTTTAAAGGCTACACTTTGACTTGTAAGTCGGTCTAAATTGGGCTTTGTGATTCTAAGCAATTCACATTCCGTAATGCATTCTACACATTCATCAGCTTTAGTTTGATTGATAAAATGAAAATAAGAAGTTAAAAAGCCGGGAGGACAGTTAATATGAGTTGTTACTTCGTCTCCGCTTTCATTGTAATGAAAAATACGCATAAAGCCTTTTACAACAAAATACAAGTATTGGGGTATGTTGCCGACTTGTTCAACAATTCTGTTTTTAGGCGATAGCACCGGCTCAAAACATGCTTTGCATAAATCATTATCAGCTTCGGTTAACAAAACTTTTTGAGATATTATATTTAACAAGTGCTCGTACATACCGGCAAGTTATCAATAAATAACAGGAGTAAAAAAGCCTCCAGATTTTCATCTAAAGGCTTTTTGATAACCTCTCCCATGCTGGGCATACGGTGGGTTATTTTGTGGTCCCGACGAGAATCGAACTCCATCGGTCTGCTATACTTTAAAGGCAGATTTTGCCTTGTTTTACTTCAAAAACTCACCAGTGTTTAATTAGCCCCGGCTGTAAATGTTATACCCAAATATAGGCATTATTTTTCATTTGATAAAATACAAAAAAAGAGAATTGAAAAGCATCAAAATCCGACTGGCCGGGAGCGGTGAAAAGGAACCGCATCGCCCGGCTTGCCTTGCAAAACCCCTCGCCACCGATGCCTCGCGGACAGAACAAACCACCGCATTATTACCATGTAAGCAACCGCACCCGTTAGCGGGCAAATGTGTCAAGGGTGCGGGCATCCCAATAAAAAACAAATACAATCGCCCGCATTTATATACCCTTGACGCATTTGCCCGCGTGGGTATATTTGCGACAGTGGTAATTGTGCAGCCTTATGGGTGAATGAATGCAAAGCTGGGTTATGCAATTATATTGTTAAACCCGAATCATGCTCCCCCTATCTTTAATACTCATAATAAGCTGAATGTAAGTGAATTACAATGGTTTTTTATTTTAAGGCGGTGCAAAACGCGGTGCAGTTTAAGCGCCAAACTATATCATATCTCTTTCTATAGAACGCGCCGTTCCATTTTTATAATGTAAGCAACTACCAGCGCGAGCCGGGTGAATAGTCAG
>DATCES010000033.1:0-5772 GCA_036509935.1 Mucilaginibacter sp. | reverse complement strand
TTAAACTGGGCGGTTTTTACCCCAAACCGTATAGGCGAATACGGGGGCCGTGTAATGTTTTTGCCCATCAGGAAGCGCATCCATGGCGTATTTGCGATGGCGGTAGGCTCATTTGGGCAAAATGTTATTACCAATGTGCTTGGGGCCGGCGCATCGATATGGTTTTTATATTCATTTATCCACCTCAACGGGTGGCTTAAACTTGGTATTTCGGCAGTATTAACGGCATTTATGGGTTTGATGCTTGTTTTTTATTTCCATATCAAATGGATGGTCTCCTTGCTGAATAAGATCAAGCTCCTCAAAAAATTCCATCGCTTTTTTGATATTATGGGCAAATATAAACCTAAGGAACTTTTAGGCATTATGTGGTTTTGTTTAGCCCGGTTTTTTGTTTTTACTTTTCAGTATTACCTTATCATCCACCTGCTTATACCACAATTGCCTGTTTTGCAAATAACATTGCTGATGTTTGTTTTTTTCTTCATACAATCGGCTATACCATCCTTAGATGTGCTTGACATTGGCGTAAGGGGCCTTATGGCCGGCATCCTTTTTAAGTATGTTACCGGTCAGTCAATCGCCGTTGGCGTGGCTGTTTCGCTTATTTATATTATAAACATGATAATTCCTGCTATTTTAGGATCCGTATTCATATTAAAATTAAAATTCTTTGATCGCACTGCTTAGTATATTATCGCTTTTGCTGACAGCCTTATTCGTGTCGGTAACAATCTATGTAATAATAGGATGGAAGGCCGTTAAAACCCCCGGGATTAAACTTTCAGGATTTACAACAAAAGTAACAGTACTTATAGCCGCCCGTAACGAAGAAGAAAAAATACATTTAACCATCGGGGATATTTTAGCGCAGGATTATCCAAAACATCTTACTGAAATAATAATTGTTGATGATCATTCAACTGACAGCACTTCGGCAATTATTGGTCTTTATGCTGGCAAGGGCGTAAAACTATTGCAACTGAATGAGGATAAACCATTAAACTCGTACAAGAAAAAAGCTATATCCGAAGCAATAAAACTATCCACCGGTGAATTGATGGTAGCCACTGATGCCGATTGCCGCATGGGCAGTAAGTGGCTGTCAACCGTTGTAGGTTATTACGAAATGGAAAACCCGGTAATGATTTCCTCGCCCGTAAGTTATTTTGAAGAAAAGTCGTTGTTTGAGCGGATGCAGTCGCTGGAATTTTACTCGCTCATTGCAACCGGCGCGGCATTTATCGGTAACGGGCATGCGTCCACGTGTAACGGCGCTAATTTAGCCTACCGCAAAGATGTGTTTTATGAAGTTGGCGGCTTTAAAGGTATTGATGATCTGGCCTCGGGCGATGATGAGTTATTGCTGCAAAAAGTGGTTGCCCGGTTTCCCGGGAAAATTGGCTTTTTAAAGCTGTATGATGCAGTGGTGTTTACGCATGCAAAGGCTAATTTAAAGGAGTTTTTGCAGCAAAGGCGCCGGTGGGCCTCCAAATCGGTGAAATATAAAGACAAAGGGGTAGTGGCCCTGGTTGTTGGCCTTTGGCTCTTTAACCTTTCAATGATCATAAATCTGTTTTTAAGTTTTGTTAACCAGTACTTCTTCTGGCTTTTTGTTTTTCGTTTTTTACTGGTCTTTTTGTTGGGATTGCTATTGCTGTGGCCCGTCACAACATTTTTCAGGCGCCGTAAATTAATCTGGCTGCTTGTTATTATTATCCCATTATATATTGTATATTTTGTTTATATCGGCATAATAGGGAATAAAGGCAAATACCATTGGAAGGGAAGGATGGTAAGGTGAGTTGGTCATTAGTCATTAGTCATTGGTCTGCTTCATTAATACTAACGACCGGATGCCACCGAAACTATCAGGATAACCCAATGACGCGAGGCAAATGACCCAATGACCAATGACTAATGACCAATGACGCGAAGCAAATGACCAATGACCAACACACCTGGAAAATATTTAAACGCAATAAAATTGCCGTTGCGGCATCGGTGTTTATTATCGTAACAATAATCATTGCTATTTTGGGATACCTGATTATGCCCGATTCAACGCCGATGGCCAATAATATGACCATACAACTGAGCATAAAAAAGCCAGGATCGGAATTTATGATGTTGCGCCTACGCAAAACAGAACCGGTTGATACAGTAAACCTTTTCGCAAAAATGCTTTTTGGCCAGCCATCCTTTTACCGGGATATACCCATAACCGCCTATCGCTTTGTAAAAGATTCCATTTACGTGGATGAATATATTGGCGCTGAAGATAAACCGGAACGAAAAGCTTATAAAATACCGCCCCCCGGCCCACTAAAGGGGGGGGCGGTTATCATTCATAAAACTTTTTGGCTTGGCACCGATATTTATGGCCGCGATATGTTAAGCAGGCTGATATTAGGCAGCCGCATCTCATTAGCTGTCGGGTTAATGTCAGTAATCATCAGTATGCTGCTCGGGGTAACCATTGGCGCTGTTGCCGGTTATTTCGGTGGATGGATTGATGCCGCGTTAAGCTGGCTGATGAATATATTATGGTCATTGCCAGCATTATTGCTGGTAATTGCTATATCCTTTGCCTTAGGCAAGGGCTTATGGCAAATATTTATCGCCGTTGGCCTGTCAATGTGGGTTGAAGTTGCCCGCTTGGTACGGGGGCAGGTGTTGAGTTTAAAACAAGTAGAATATGTTGAAGCGGCGCGGTCCCTTGGTTTTAATAATACACGTATTATCACCAGGCACATATTGCCCAATATTATCGGCCCAATTTTAGTTTTGGCTTCCTCAAACTTTGCATCGGCTATATTATTAGAGGCTGGGCTAAGCTTTTTAGGTTTTGGGGCGCAGCCACCAATGCCTACCTGGGGAAGTATGATAAAAGAACATTATGGCTATATTGTAATGGATTCGCCGTATCTTGCAATTATGCCGGGATTGGCTATTATGCTTTTAGTATATGCCTTTAACCTGGTAACTGTTGGGTTAAGAGATGCCTTTGATATAAAATCACAAAGTACCCGCTTTTAAAAAAAAATATTTATTTTAGACAGCCTTTCTAATTAATGATGCAAAATATTAACGAAATCTCTCCCGAAGACGAATTAATCCGCTTGTTGCTTAAACGGCAAACAGAGCTAAACGCATTGCTCGAAGTTACCCAGGCTATAAATAAGGATACCGGGACCCCTGTATTGATACAAATGTTGCAGGTTATTTTGAAAAGTTACCTGCAGGTTGGCAAACTCCGCTTTTTAATTGAAAAGAACGGCACCTTTGTTTTACTCACAAAATATGGAGGCGATGCTGAACCTTTAGCGGCATTACAGAAGGCATGTGTTAAATTAAACAAAATAAAATGGCCTGCCCCCCTGGCTGACCATGAAGACCCGCTGCTTAAAAAGTATGATTATTTTATTCCCATATATCACAAAAAAAAGGCCATCGCTTTAGCATTGATCGGCGATTTTAATACATCGGGCGAATTGCTGAATAACGACCTTAACTTTATACAAACTGTGGTAAATGTTATTGTAGTCGCGCTCGAAAATAAAAAGCTGTTTCGGGAGAGGCTGCAATCCGAACGGTTTCAACGTGAAATGGAGCTGGCTGTAGAGGTGCAAAACATGCTGATCCCATTAAAAGTTTATAAGGATAGCAGCGTTGAGGTGAGCGCCAGGTATATCCCACATCAAAATATTGGCGGCGATTACTTCGATTTTATCCGGCTTAATAACAATGAGTTTTTGTGGTGCGTAGCTGATGTATCGGGCAAGGGGATATCAGCGGCTTTGTTAATGGCAAATTTCCAGGCCAGCTTGCATGCGTGGTCGGCTGTGGAGGATGACCTTACTACCATTATTGACCGCCTCAACAAAATCGTCATTAATAATACAAAAGGCGAAAGGTTTATAACGCTTTTCCTTGCCAAATACAACCAAATAACAAGGAAACTTAATTACATAAATGCCGGCCATAATGCCACTGTGCTTTATTCGCAAGGTAAGGCTGTAACACTTAAACTTGGCACTACGATGATAGGTGTTTTTGATGAGCTGCCATTTCTGAACCAGGGCGAGTTAGATATTGAACCGGGCAGCTTAATAGTAAATTATACCGATGGATTAATGGACCACGTGCATAACAATAAAAATTGGGGCGAACAGGGCCTTTTTGAATTTATACAAGACCATGGGGCGCTATCCCCCAATAACTTTAACCAATTGCTTATGGACCATATAAACCTGGTAATAAAAGGCAAACCGATTGACGATGTTACCGTGCTGACGTTAAGGATTTTTTAAGGACGGTTGGAATTTGCCTGTATTCTGATGAATAATCACAGGAAAATTGAGGCTGCAATAGAAAACATATATCAGTAAGATTGAAAGATTTGAAGACCTGGAGATATGGAAAATGGCGGTTTCAATTGCAGTGGAGGTTTATTTGATATGTGACAAAGAACCGTTAAAATCTGATTGGGGAATGAAAGACCAGATAAGATAAGCTGCTTGCTCAATGTCTGATAATATAGCTGAAGGTTTTGAATACAACAACAAACAATGCTGCTACCAAGATACCAATATGAACTGCTCGAGGCGGGATGTGATGAAGCAGGGCGTGGATGTTTGGCCGGCCCCGTATTCGCTGCGGCGGTTATATTGCCTGATAGCTTTGAACACGACCTATTAAATGATTCCAAACAATTAGCTGAAGACATACGATATAAATTAAGGATTGAAATTGAGCAAAAAGCCATTGCTTATGCCGTTGCATCAGTTGATAATGCAGAGATAGATAAGATCAATATTTTAAATGCTTCTTTCCTGGCAATGCACCGTGCTATTGAAAAACTGGCTTTGGTGCCGCAGTTTTTAATTATCGATGGCAATCGGTTTAATAAATACGGCCGCATACCCCATCAATGTATTGTTGAAGGCGATGCCAGATATTTGAGTATTGCCGCCGCATCGATCCTCGCAAAAACTTACAGGGACGATTATATGAAGCAAATAGCCGCTGAACACCCCCAATATGACTGGCATAAAAACAAAGGCTATCCGACCATAAAACACAGGGAAACAATTTTAAAAATAGGCTTTACACCCTATCACCGCCTTACATTCAGGGTGACCGACCCGCAGTTGGCGCTTTTTTAACCGATAATTTACCCCGGCAATTACAATTTTTAAAACCTTCCTTTTGCTGATTAAATGTAATTATTTAAAAGAATCACCATAATCCACCTTCCAAAAGATTGCCAATTGCCCCAAATTATTATTTTTGTTGAAAACCCTCAGGCCATTGAATATCCTTATTTTAACCCATCGTGCCCCGTTTCCGCAAAATGGCGGGTACCCTATAGTGGTATGCAATACCTTAAGGGGCCTCGTAAACCTGGGGCACAATGTTTCGCTGGTAGCCCTTAATGCGAAAAAAAACAATCACCACGAAAATAATGAGGATGATATTGATTTGCTTTCTAAAATAAATTACATGGCTTTCGATATTGATATAAACGTATCAATTTTTGATGTTGCTGTTAATTTATTCAGTAAAACATCGTTTAATATAGACAGGTACTACGGCCATGAATTTGAAAGGCTTTTAATACGTGAGTTAAATAATACAGCCTATGACATTATCCAGTTTGAAGGTTTGCTGGTATCGTTGTACCTCGCGGCAGTTCGGAAAAATTCTAAAGCAAAGTTGATTTACCGGGCGCATAACATTGAAAACCAGATATGGGAACGTCTTTCGCAG
>DATCES010000032.1:0-2603 GCA_036509935.1 Mucilaginibacter sp. | reverse complement strand
AACGGGGTTTGGTTTTGGTGGGGCAATAAAAAGGGTAAAAATGGTATAACCAGATTATGGAAAATGATGTACGACCGTTACACTAATTACCATCATTTAAACAACCTTATTTGGGTATGGGGGGCCAACGGTATGCGGGATATTCCTTTTGATGAAGCTTATGATTACAAAGACTATTATCCCGGATCAGATTATGTGGATATTTTGGGCGCAGATATTTATCACTTTGATTATGAACAGGATGATTATGAAGCCTTGCTTAAACTTGCTAACGGAAAACCCATTGCCCTTACTGAAACAGGCGAACTTCCAAAACCTGAAATACTTGGCGTACAGCCTCAATGGACATGGTTTATGGTTTGGACAAGCTGGCTTTGGACCGATAATACCCACAAGGGGGTTAAACAGATTTATAATATGCCCCGTACACTTAACCATGATGAGGTAAAAGCAAAGCTGGATTCGTTGAAATAAGGATCTGATGTACAATAGATGCATGATTTTGCCAACGATATTAAATAACCATCTCAGGCACCTCGCCATCAATTACCAGCTTTCCGGCGGTTGCGTTTTTTATCTGCTCAACACTTACGCCGGGGGCACGTTCCAGCAATTTAAAACCACCGCCAGGCAAAACGTCAAGCACTGCTAATTCGGTCACAATTTTTTTAACGCACTTAATCCCGGTTAACGGAAGGGTACATTCGGGCAGCAATTTTGACTCGCCTGCTTTATTTACATGCTGCATAGCCACAATGATGTTATCGGCTGATGCCACCAAATCCATCGCCCCTCCCATACCTTTCACCATTTTACCGGGTATTTTCCAGTTGGCAATGTCGCCGTTTTCAGATACTTCCATAGCGCCAAGTATGGTGAGGTTTACTTTTTTAGCCCTTATCATCCCAAAACTCATGGCTGAATCAAACACCGCCGAGCCGGGCAGCATGGTTATGGTTTGCTTGCCGGCGTTTATAATATCCGCGTCTTCTTCGCCCTCAAAAGGAAATGGCCCCATACCGAGCAGGCCATTTTCTGATTGCAGCACAACATCAATGTTTTTGGGGATGTAATTGGCTACAAGGGTTGGAATGCCGATACCGAGGTTAACATAGTAACCGTCTTTAATTTCTTTTGCTATCCGCTTTGCGATTCCATCTTTGTCTAACATGATCTAATTTGAAAATTTGGCAATTTGAAAATTTGAAAATGAATTTATTAACACATTTTCAAATTTTCAAATTACATCTTTTTTCTAACTGTCCTTTGCTCAATTCTTTTTTCATAATCAGTCCCCTGAAATATCCGGTGTACATATATCCCCGGCGTATGGATATGGTCAGGGTCGAGTTCGCCAGGTTCAACAAGTTCTTCTACCTCGGCAATGGTTATTTTCCCGGCCATTGCCATCACTGCATTAAAATTGCGGGCGGTCGCCCGGTAAACTAAATTACCCATAGTATCCCCTTTCCAGGCTTTTACGATGGCAAAATCCGCATCAAAAGCCAATTCCATTAAATAATCCTTGCCGTTAAAATTTCTAATTTCTTTTCCTATGGCTATTTCGGTACCTATGCCTGCCGGGGTAAATATTGCAGGCATGCCATACCCAGCCGCCATGCAACGCGTAGCCAGGGTTCCTTGCGGTATCAGTTCAACCTCAAGCTCCCCGCTTAAAAGCTGCCGTTCGAATTCAGCATTCTCACCGACATAAGAAGATACCATCTTTTTTACCTGCCTTTGTTTCAGCATCAGGCCGATGCCAAAATCGTCAACACCGGCATTGTTTGATATGCAGGTTAAGCCTTTTACCCCTTTCCTGACTAATGCCGCAATACAATTTTCGGGCAACCCGCATAACCCGAACCCTCCCAGCATCAGCGTCATACCATCTTTTATATCACAGATAGCTTCATCAGCGCCTTTAACAACTTTGTTCATTTTATATTATTGGTGGGAGCAAAATTAATTTTTTAGTTCATGGTTGATGGATTATAGTTCATGGTTGATGGATTGGTTTTTTTCGACCATTTACTAAAAACAACTTTCCGACTATGAACTATGAACTATGAACCCCATTACCACTTTATATGCTGCTCAATAAATCCAACCAGGTCATCTGCCATAGCCTGCTGTTCCTTTACGTTTGGATGGCCGTTTGTGTTTTTGTAGGGAATAAAATGGGTGTAAATGTTATTGTCATTTAAGCCTGCAACAGCCTTTTCTATATAACCCGGCCATTCCGAGCCAGGTTTGGTGGCGTCCATGCTGCCTAATATGCAAATGATGTACGCTTTAGGGTACCTGTCCCGTACACTTTTAACAAAATCAGCGTAGGCATTAATAATAAATCCGGGGGTGGGCGGTGTAGTACCAAAGCGCGCTTTAAACTGTTCATTGTCAGGAAGTTTAACAATCCACGAATCGTTCTGAAATAAATTTATTACCACAATATCCGGCGTGTATTTTGAGAAATCCCATTTACTGTTGGGATCAGTTGCATCGCGCCGGTCGTACATTTCGGGCATGGTTAACGGGAACCAACTAACAGTAATGCCAATCCCGCTTTTTGAGGTATTATAAAACTCCGCGTTAAAATGACG
>DATCES010000031.1:0-3158 GCA_036509935.1 Mucilaginibacter sp. | reverse complement strand
AGTTTAGGGTCGCTAAGGGCAGGTACGTTGTTCAATCCTTCAATAGCCGAGGTTACTGAAATAGGAGGGGTGATAATACCATCGGCCAGCAAGGTGCCGGCACCTATAATTGCAGGTATGGCCAGCCATTTTCCGTAACGCCTGACCAGCGCATAAAGAGAAAATATCCCGCCCTCACCATGATTATCCGCCTGCAGCGTGATAATAATGTATTTAAAAGTGGTTTGAAGGGTAAGTGTCCAGAAGATACACGAAATGGAACCCAATACCAGGGCTTCGTTTACCTTTCCGCCCTCAACCAGTAGTGTTTGAAAAACATATAAAGGCGAGGTACCAATATCGCCAAAAATAATACCCAGGGTGACCAATGCACCGGCTAAAGAAAGTTGTTTAATGTGAGATTGCATGGATCAGGAAAAAATTGACGATGGCGTACTGGATAATATTAAATAAAATTTTAACCTCCCGGATATGGAAGGCAAAGATAAGGGAAAGAATATGCTCATTAAGCGTGAAATCAATTATTATTAGCAATTATTAAATAGTGCAAGCCAATAGCTATGCCATTAACTTAAAATCGGTATAGATGAAAAGCAAATAGTTGGTTTTCAGATTTTTAAGAAGTTAGTGTAGTTTTTACACTATTGTTTAATGCTATCATTTTGATAGGGTGATTATCATTTTGATAGTTTAACCCTCTCTAAACCGGGGGATTTTAAGCAATAAATTAATATAATCCTATTAAAAAAATGTGCTATTTGAAACTATTTATGCCATTTGGTTATTATACCATGAAATTAAATTAATCAGTTATGAAAAAAATATATTTTCCAACCATCATACTGCTGGTATTATGCCTTAGCAGTTGTTCGGTAATTGCGGGGATTTTTAAGGCAGGAGCTATTGTGGGCATCCTTGCGGTTATTGTGGTTATTGCCCTTATTATCTGGATCGCTTCCATGTTCAGGAAATAAGCAGCAGTGGCAGGCTATTATTTATTGCCGCCCGAAAAATATTTTAGTCCGATAATATCCATGGGGATTGGTTTGGTATTCCAGTGGTTATGGATGGCTATTGCGGCGCCTAAAGCCGTTGCCTGTGCCATTGAGGCTGCATATACTTCGAGCCGGGGGAAAGCGGCCGCCAGCAAATGCATAAAAACAGAATTCTGGCTGAAGCCGCCATCAACAAAGATGCGTTTCACGCGGGTGCCTTTTAAAACATACTTTGTGGATTTTTCCTGCTGCCGAACTATATCTGCAATTAATTGATAATAAGCCACTATGTCAGCCCGCTCCAAATCTCCTCCGGCATCGGGCGCAGGGGATTTGGACCCCGGTTTCCGGTTTCCTTCTGCTGCCTTTCGGCCCCTGTCTTCCGGCATTCGGGATTCGGATACTCTCCCGGCCTCAAAAGCAATATTACGGTATTTCAATACATCTGTGTTAAATTGTTGTGCTATTTCTTTTACGTGCTGTTCATATTCATTCCCGCTGAACAGGCGGGAGGCTTTTACCGGTTTGCCATTGTACTGCATGTAATTTAAACAGTCGTGCTGCAATTCATCACGGGTTAGGGGAGAATGGTTAAAAGGGTTCATTGAGACAGCCCAGGTGCCTGTGGAAAGCAGGATAAAAGGGTCATTAAAACTTACCAGGTAAGGAATTAAAGCAGCCGAACTATCGTGCAAACCTATGCCAACTGCATAATTGCCGCCCGGTATGGAAGATTGCATTACCGCATCTGCGGGATGGATTGGCGGGAGCTTACTAATAATGCCTTCTTTAACAACCCATTCATGATAATCATTCCGTTCAAAATCCCATAGCGCGGTATGGCAGCCGATGCTGGTTAAATCAGAAAACTTTTGACGGCTTACAAGGTAACTTAAATACTGCGGCAGGTGGAGGGCGCATTTTATCTTTTTAAAAAGTTCAGGCTTTTGATATTTAATGCGGTACAATTGCAAACCCGAATTAAGGCTGCCCAGGGCCGGGGACGCTGTTTGGAGCGAAAATTTTGCTTCATCGCCATAAGCATCATAAAATTGTTTTTTAAGGCCGTTGGGATAGGGTTTCAGGTAATTGTAAAGGGGCGCAATGGCCTGCCCGTTTTCATCTAAATAAACAAAACTTGCCCCATAAGCCGAAAAATTTACAGCTTTCAATTCAAACTGCTGTAGTTTAATAACTTCATTTAAAGAGTCATAAACCGAGCGCGTCAAACTCTCCAGATTTTCGCAAGGGAAACCATCTTCGTCCGTTATCTCATTGAACCTGGCCGACCGTTCAAAAACAATATTGTAGCCTTCATCAAAAAGAAAAAGTTTTTTATTGGTTTTGCCAACATCAAAAATTGCGATAACGGGGATGGGTTTCATATTACAATCCGGTTGCCACCGTTTTTGCACCGCGCTGTTTTATCAACCCGTCCCTCAGCTTTTGCTCCCTGAAAACAGCAACCGGGTTTAAAGCCCCGCCAGCCCGCAAACGCGATTCGGCAATTAGCGGGCGGACATCTGTGCGGTAGGCATTTTGCAATATTTCCTGCGCTTTTGCCACATCATTTTGCAACTGTGCCTGTACTAAAGCATTTTTATCAACCAGCAATGCCTGTGCGTAAGCAATTTTTATCGCTTCAACGGATTGCAACAGGTCTTCAATTGGGTCCTTTACGTTGTGCGAAGCATCTATCATCCAGCCTATACCGGTGGCATGTACCATGCCGCGGGCATCCATGCCTTCAACAAGTTCGTTAAATATTAAAAATAGCTGGTAGGGATTGATACTGCCCACAGTAAGGTCGTCATCCCCGTATTTTGAGTCGTTAAAATGAAAACCGGCCAGTTTGCCTTCCATCAGCAAAAGCGAAACAATCTGCTCGATATTTGTACCCTGCAGGTGGTGCCCGAGATCAACCAGGGTAAGCGCCTTTTTACCAAGTTTTGACGCCAACAAATAGGATTGCCCCCAATCGGCGATCGTAGTGGAGTAAAAATTTGGTTCGAAAGGTTTGTATTCAATCCATATTTTCCAGGTATCCGGCAAGGCCCCGTAAATTTGCTGCAGACTTTCGAGCGTGCGCTGAAAAGCGCCCCTGAAATTTAGCTGGCCAGGAAAATTTGATCCATCAGACAGCCAAACCGAAAGTGCATTTGA
>DATCES010000030.1:0-5570 GCA_036509935.1 Mucilaginibacter sp. | reverse complement strand
CAATTGGTAGGTGATGATCTGTTTGTGACCAATGTAATTCGCCTGCAAAGAGGCATTGACGAAGATATTGCAAACTCTATCCTGGTAAAAGTAAACCAAATCGGTTCATTAACTGAAACCATTAACGCGGTAACTTTGGCGCAAACAAATGGCTATACGTCGGTAATGAGCCACCGCTCGGGCGAAACCGAAGATTCAACCATCGCCGACCTGGCAGTTGCTTTAAATTGCGGGCAGATAAAAACAGGTTCATTGTCACGGTCAGACAGGATCGCTAAATACAACCAGCTATTGCGCATAGAAGAAGAATTAGGCGATAGTGCAAGGTTTATTGGTAAGGATTTTAAATATTTTAAAAAACGCTAATTTTCACAAATTAGTGCAATTATTTTGCGCTATGATAACAAACAGGTTTTTAAGGACGACCGTTATATTACTGATCCTTGCTTTAAACATTGGCTGCGACCAGGTTTCGAAAGCCATTGTAAGGCATAAATTAGATTATTACGACCGTATTGAATTTCTTAACCAACATATTACGCTAACGAAGGTTGAAAATACCGGCGCTTTTTTAAGTGTCGGCGATTCACTTTCGAAGCCGTTTAAGATAATTTTTTTAAATCTTCTTCCTTTAGTGGCAATTGTTTTTGGCCTTTTTTTCATTTTAACAAAAACAAGTTTGGATAGGGTAACATTATTTGGCCTTATCCTGGTGATTGGCGGTGGTATTGGCAACCTTTACGACAGGGTGGTACATGGCTCTGTTACCGATTTTATGCATATCAACTTCGTTATTTTTCAAACCGGGGTGTTTAATGTTGCCGACCTGTCAATTACAACCGGGGTTTTTATTATGCTTGTACACGCTTATTTACAACGGAAACCGAAAACTGAAATGAACAATTTAGATGAAAATCAAACAAATTAAAAAATCAATTCAGCACAGGCTGCACATTGGTCAGGCTGAAAAGCTCAGCCATCAAATCATCGCTTGGGTTTACTTTAAATGATCTTGAAGGCAGCTCAACCAACATTGCTTCGTCCCTGTCTTTTACCATAAAACGAAGAGTGCAGTTTTTAACAGGGTATTTTTGGCTATTGGTATCAATTAGTTCCTGAATATTATCCAATAACCGGTTATTGATGGCACTCAAATCCAGGCAAACGGTTAATGATTTGGTGAGCTTATCGCGCATTTCAGATAACAGGCACATGGTTAATATCCGCATATCCCAGTTATCTTTTTGCTTGAATTTTTCTTCAATAATGCCCTTCAAATGCAAAAAGTAGCCATCCATCATCAGGTTCCGGAATTTTACATAATCATCGCCGAACAGGGCAAACTCATACGATTCTTTATAATCCTCCAAAACAAATGTTCCGAATGGTTTTCCGTTTTTGGTCATCTTATGCTGCACATTTGAAACCAGGCCGCCCACGCATATCTCCCCTCTTTTCCGCAACTGGTTAAAGGCAGCCATAATCTCATCGCCACCCTCACCTGAACGTGCTTTTTGCATGTTTTTCAGGTCGCTTATGCTGGTGTTGCAAAACCGCTCCAATTCAACTTTATAATTATCCAGCGGGTGGCCGGTGAGGTACATCCCAATAACTTCTTTTTCGTACTTTAATTTTTCTATAAGCGGCCATTCTTCGGCTTCGGGCATGGCAGGTTCAGGGATATATGAATTTACTGCACCGCCCCCAAACAGGGATGATTGCGAACTATTCTGCACGTTCTGGTAATCATTGGCATATTTTATCAACCGTTCAACGCCTGTTAAAACTCCGTTATCGGTCTTCGCAAAAAACTGCGCCCTGTTTAACCCAAATTCATCAAAAGCGCCGCCATAAACCAGGTTCTCGTACGATTTCCGGTTCACGCTCCGTGTATTGGAGCGCTGCGCAAAATCATAAACAGATTTATATGGCCCGCGTTCTGTACGTTCTTCAATAATACTTTCTACGGCTTTATCGCCAACACCTTTTACCCCGGTTAGCCCGAAACGTACCTGCCCTTTTTTATTCACCGCGAATGCCATATCAGATTCATTAATATCAGGCCCTAAAACCTGTACCCCCATCCTGCGGCATTCTTCCATAAAAAAGGTGATCTTTTCCATGTTGTTCTGGTTATTTAACACCGCAGCCATATATTCGGATGGGTAATGCGCCTTTAAATAAGCGGTTTGATAAGCTACAAAGGCATAACAGGTGGAGTGCGATTTATTAAATGCATATTGGGCAAAAGCTTTCCAGTCGTTCCATATTTTGGTTAATTTGTCTTTGGCATGGCCTTTAGCAGCGGCGCCATCCATAAACTGGGCCTCCATCTTATTTAATACTTCTATCTGCTTTTTACCCATAGCCTTTCGCAAAACATCCGCATCGCCCTTGCTGAAACCGGCAAGCTTTTGCGATAAAAGCATCACCTGTTCCTGGTAAACGGTTATCCCATAAGTTTCGCCTAAGTATTCTTCCATATCGGCAAGGTCAAAAGCAACGGGTTCCTGCCCGTTTTTGCGCCTTATAAAGCTGGGGATATACTCGATAGGGCCGGGGCGGTACAGGGCGTTCATGGCTATCAGGTCTTCAAACTTATCGGGTTTAAGGTCGCGCAGGTACATTTGCATACCATCGCTTTCAAACTGAAAAGTGCCATTGGTGTCGCCGTGCTGGTACAGCTCAAAGGTTTTCTGATCGTCCAGCGGGATGGTATCAATATCAATTACCACGCCGTGATTTTGCGCTATCAATCGCAGTGCGTCTTTCAGGATCGTAAGGGTCTTAAGGCCCAGAAAGTCCATTTTTATTACGCCGGCATCTTCAATAACACGGCCATCGTATTGCGTTACCAGCAAGTCGGAATCTTTTGCAACGGCGACAGGCACAATGTCCGTCAAATCGTAAGGTGCGATGATGATACCGGCGGCATGCACGCCGGTATTGCGTACCGACCCTTCCAGCTTTTCAGCTTCGCGCAAAACCTGGGCCTTCAGGTCGTTCCCTTTTAATATTTGCTTTAGTTCGGGCACTTGCTCAATGGCATCTTTAAGGGTTATCCCTAAAGTGTCCGGGACAAGCTTTTTGATGGCATTCACTTCGGATAAGGGCATATCCAGTACCCGGCCAACATCCTGAATGCTGGTGCGGGCAGCCATTGAACCATAAGTGATAATCTGCGCTACCTGGTTTTTGCCATATTTTTCAACTACGTAATCAATTACTTTTTGCCGGCCGGCATCGTCAAAATCCGTATCAATATCGGGCATCGACTTACGGTCGGGGTTCAAAAACCTTTCGAACAGCAGGTTATATTTTAAAGGGTCGATATTGGTGATCCCGGTGCAATAGGCCACCACCGAGCCGGCAGCCGAACCACGTCCGGGACCAATAAACACGCCGATGTTACGGCCATGCTTTATAAAATCGGCAACAATTAAAAAGTAACCCGCAAAGCCCATGGTACGGATGGTGAAGAGTTCGAAATTTATCCGCTCCTCAACCTCGGGTGTAAAATCTTTATACCGCTCTTTAGCCCCTGTGAAAGTTAAATGCTTTAAATATTCCCACTGGTTAAGGGTATCCGCATCGGGTGTTTTATGGATGTTAAACTCCCCGGGTATTACAAAGTTAGGCAGCAAAATATCGCGCTTTAGCTTTAATACCTCAACCTTATCAACTATTTCGTTAGTGTTATCCAGTAATTCGGGCAGGTCATCAAACAGTTGGCCCATTTCGGCCTGGGTTTTAAAGTAAAACTGGTTGTTAGGGAAACCAAAACGGTAGCCTTTGCCGCCCTCTTCATCGGTAGCAATAGGGGTGCTTTGCATATCGCCGGTATTTACGCAAAGCAAAATATCATGTGCGTTTGAGTCCTGCTGATCTACATAATGCGAATCGTTGGAGCAGATCACCTTTACATTATATTTCTTTGCAAATTTTAGCAGCACCAAATTAACGGTGTTTTGCTCCGGGATGTCATGGCGCTGCAGCTCAATATAATAGTCCCCGCCAAAAAGGTCAAGCCACCATTTAAACTCTGTTTCAGCCTCCTCTTCGCTGCCCCTTAAAATAGCCTGCGGCACCGATGCCCCGAGGCAACAGGTGGTAGCAATAATACCCTTGTGGTATTTTAAAATCAGCTCTTTATCAATGCGCGGCCATTTGCTGTACAGGCCTTCCATATAGCCCAGGGAGCAAAGCTTCACCAGGTTTTTATAGCCTTCCGGATTTTTTGCCAGCATCAGCTGGTGGTACCTTTTATCTTTTTTCTCTTTGGTGAACTGCTTTTTATGCCGGTCATCCACCACATAAAATTCGCAGCCTACAATGGGTTTTATATTGTGCTTCCCCGCTTCGGCCACAAACTTAAACACGCCGAACATATTGCCATGGTCGGTAATGGCCAGCGCTTTCATCCCATCGGCAGCAGCTTTTTTATATAGTTTTGATATATCGGCAGCGCCATCGAGCAATGAAAACTGGGTATGTACGTGCAGGTGCGAAAAATCGGGCATGGTGGGTTTGTATCCTCTCGTTAGTAGATATCAAAGGTACTGATTTCGTCCGCCATTTGGCGGATCGGAATTTCGTTTTCGGGTTTATTGTGGAGAAAATTCCGGTAAAGTGCAAAAAATATGGTTTACAAAAGTTTACATAATCAAGGTTAACATATTTGTAATAACCTGTTAATCAAATAATTATATTTTTTTATTGCAAATTATGGATTTACACAAATTTACCTATCTGAGTACCTTTTCGAAGCATTGAAAATCCCCGGCTTTTGGTAAATAAAAGCCAACCAATAACCGTATTTATTGCTCCCCAGGTATTGTCACCTGTAAATATCTGTGCATAATGGTAGCTATTTTCAAATCCCAGCTAAATTTAGTTTACCCAAAAAACGCGGAATGTTGGTGACAACAGGAGACTATATACCTGTTAGACCACGGCAAGTAAAAAAATTATTCTTTTTCCGATACTTCTAAAATATGCCCATTTGGGCATTCATATTTTGATACCATTACTTTATCCATCTTTGTTGGAGGCTGTATCAGTTTCATAGGCAAATCACAGTAAAGGCAAATCTTTTTAGGTGGCGTTACCGATGCCTTCATAATGCTATGAAAGATGTTTGATGCTTCTTTTGGGTTTTTATTATCTGCCATTTGGTATAAAATTAAAATGGTTCATCATTGTCTGTTGGTTGTGTTTCTCCGCCTCTCATTTTAAATTCTAACTTTTGTTGAACAGGGATAATTGGCATATTAACGACATCTATTTGACCACAAGCAAATTTTTTCAAATGCTTATCATCGCTATATATTTTATGTGCTCTTTTTGTGATTGCTATTGCAACTAACATACAGTCAAATTTAATTTCATTTCTTGGCACCCGTTGTTCCACTAAAAAGTCTTGTTGCTTTTGATCGGTTAAACATAGATTAATTAACTCTCCGCATTTTTCAGCAGCTAAAGAATCAAATGGGGCAACAATAAAGTTTTTATCAAAAAACTGACTTACGTCTGTCTGTTTATTTTTTGGGACAGCCGATAATAATTCAGCA
>DATCES010000029.1:0-5075 GCA_036509935.1 Mucilaginibacter sp. | reverse complement strand
GAATATGGCGGAAATAGAATTGAATGTATTAATGGGACAATGTTTGAACCGCAGAATTGATAATATAGAAACCATGAAAAAAGAGGTACAAGCCTGGCAAGCGCATCGGAATAATAAAGAGACTAAAATAAAATGGCGGTTTACCTGTGAGGGTACACGGGTCAAATTATTAAAGCTTTATCCGTCAATTAATGCGTGACATGACACAAGGTACAAATTACTATTTGAATAACCAACTTATTTCGTTACAAATCCTAAGATTTGCCGGATTAAAGGATGACAGGTTTTTTCAGACTGTATAAATTGAATTTTTAACTTGTACGCTAATTCAACCTTTTATCTTTTATCATTGATACAGCTGTCCTGACAATAAAAAATACCGGGGCCGACATTAGGGCTATGCCTATCCAATTAAATATACTCATGTCAAATAAATTTTAATATCGTGATAAAGGCAACAAATGTTCCAACTGAAACGACCCGTGATTGGGGATAGTTATTTTTCAATAAAATGCAGGTGGGTATATAGCTGTTTTTAGCATAAACTTTGTTTTAGCGGTTCAGGCAGCTATTTTTTTACGGAAAGAAAAACTAAATTAATCATTAAAGCATTTCCGGCCCTTCCTGAACTTTAAATTGACCTGGTACTGAAAATACACAATTTGGGGTATGGATGGGGTTGTACCTGCGGACAGTATTGCTTTGCTGCAAGGTTTTTTCAGGAGCTGGATTACATTTTAAGATACCCATGATATGCCCCTCGCAATTGCACGGTTGGAACACTAAAACCTGATCTCAAAACTGTGAAGCGGTTTTTCAAAGGAATAAGCAATATCCCAATGATACAAATTGCAGATATTTTTAACGATGGTTAAGCCCAGGCCGGTGCCTTCGGATTTTTGGCCTTTCTGGAAACGCTCAAATAAACTTTCATCGTGCAGCGGTTTTTCGCCGCCGGTATTCTGAAAAACAAGTTTATCAGCGGTTAAAGTAATCACGAGCCGGCCATTATTTACGTTATGCCGTATGGCATTGCTGAAAAGGTTATTAAGCAGGATATCGATGAGATACTTGCTTGCCGTAACCCCTTTTGCTGCTAGGTGGTCCGTAACCTGTATATCTTTTGTAAGTATAAGTTCATTAAACTGCCGTATCTTTTGGCTTACCAGGCCGTCTAAACTTAATAATTCGGCATCATCAACCAGGTTATTCTCTATCTTCACCAGTAAAAGCAGCGACTGGTTAAGCCTCGAAAGTTTGCTTGCAGCGGAGTAAATATCGGTGATCTGGTCAAATTGTTCGGGCTTTAGGGTTTCATCCTGTATAAGGGTGTCAAGTTTGGCGATAATTACGGCTAAGGGCGTCAGCATTTCATGCGAGGCATTTTCGGTAAAGTGTTTCAGGTGCCCGTAATCAGTTTTTGCCCTGAATGCCATGGTTTCAACCACCTTATTCAACTCATTAAACTCATCAACTTTACTATCCTTCTGACGGAACCTTTTGCTGTCGGAAATATTGAAGGTTTTTAATGCGTTCAGCGTATCATAAAATGGCCGCCACAGGCCATTTAAAATGTACCTGTTGGTAATAAAAAGGATGAGCAGCAGCCCAACTATCAACGCAAGCGTAATAACGCCGATGATTTGTATCAAATATTCAGTGTTTTCCCTTGATACAGTTATTGTAACTATATAATGCCGGCCTTTTAATGCAATTAAATCGGTTACAGCGCGGCCGGCCTCTGTTTTTCTCTCCTTTGCATTATAAACGGTATCGAAAAACCTTGTTTGCAAGCTTTCCTGGTTAGTTTTTATAAATACGGTTTGGTCTTGGTCAAAATCAGCCTGTTTCGGCAATTGGCCGTAGGTGTTTACATAATCTGCAACTTCTTCAATTTCTTCCGAAAGGTCACGGTCGAGCTGCTGTGTGGCAATATAATTTATGGCAAAAAAATAAATTACCGCCCCGGCCAGCAATACGGATATTGTTATAATGATACTTGCTTTGCTATAATGTGCCGAAAGCTTCATTGCGCGCTAAATTTATATCCTATCCCATAAATTGAACTCAGGTAATCATTGGCAGTAGCATCAAGGAGTTTTTTCCGGAGGTTTTTGATATGGGTATAAATGAAGTCGAAATTATCGTGCATATCCATTTCATCGCCCCATAAATGCTCCGCAATAGCATTTTTCGAAATCACTTTTCCTTTATTGGCAATAAAATACAGCAGCATGTCGTATTCCTTGCGGGTAAGTATTACCGGTATTTTATTTACGTCAACTGACCTCCCCGGCAAGTCGATAACGATCTCATTAAAAACCAGCTTGTTGTTACTGTTAAAGGCTTTACGCCGGTAAATTGCAACCACCCTTGCTTTAAGTTCGGCCAGGTGGAAAGGTTTTGTTAAATAATCATCGGCGCCGATGTTAAGCCCTTTCAACTTGTCGTCCAGCGAGTTCCTGGCTGAAATAATAAGCACCGCTTCATTTTTCATTTGGGTTTTAAGAAACGCTAAAACAGCAAAACCATCCCCGTCAGGCAGGCCTATATCAAGTAAAATACAATCATAATTGTAATTAGAAAGTTTATCAATTGCACAAGCTAAGCAACTACAGCATTCACAAATATTACCATCTTCGTTAAAGTAGTTGGCTATATTATCACGGAGCGCTTGCTCATCTTCTATGATCAGGAGTTTCACCGGGTTTTTTTATCAAATATAAGATTTGAAATTGAAGTAATCCTGTAGATAAATGATGCCTGGGTTTGAAAAACATTTATAAATTAACATTACTACAGAATTACTTCAAATTATGTTTATAGATTTAAAAAATAAAAACCACCAGACATGGCAATAATTGAACCCGTTCGGCGGGATATTACCCCCCCTAATCAAATTAAAAGGCATTCGGCCACGCTCCGTTTATGGCATTGGTTAAATACCATAGTTATAAGCGGCTCATTGATAACTGTACTTATCAATGCAACGATCACTGATCAACGCGGGATATCAGGCATGGTGAAGGGCGAACTTCAGAAAGCAGGGGCAAGCGTAACCAATGACCAGGCCCGGTCAGTAGCCAATGCGCTTAGCGACAGTGTGTGGGATGTGCACAAATATTTTGGTTATTGTTTAGCAGGGCTGCTTTTATTCAGGCTGTTGCTTGAATTTTTTCAACTGGCCGATCAAAAATTTATACGTAAAATAAAAAGCGAATACCGGCGATTTAAAACGGTAAAGAAAAACCGGCAGGAGGTACTGCACGACCTTACTGTAAAGGCCATTTACGCAGTGTTTTATGTACTGCTGATCTTTCAGGTTATTACCGGTTTATTCCTGGCGTTTGAAGATGCTATGGCGCCATTTAAGTCAATCAGGCATTCCGTGAAAAACCTGCATGGGTTTTGTATGTATTTAATTATAGCATTTATTGTTGTCCACATTGCCGGGGTATTCCTGGCCGAACGTAAGGGCAGCAAAGGGATAGTTTCGGATATGATTAACGGCGGGAGGGCAGATTGAAGCAGGAACCGGCATTGAATAAAGGAAGGGATGATTGCAGCAATGCAAAATAAAATAACGTTTATTATAATTTATTGTAGTAAATATGCAAAATATTTTTGCATACCAAAGCTGTTTTGAATCTTTCCGCACATGTCTCCTGAAGCAGTCCAGTATATTACCCATTATGGGTACACAGCGATTTTTATCCTTATTTTTCTCCAGGAGATAGGTGTCCCGAACCCGCTACCAAACGAATTGGTGCTGATATTTTCTGGTTATCTTACTTTCACGGGCGCATTGTTTTTGCCTTTTGTGCTGTTGTCAGCCGTCAGCGCCGACATTATTGGCGCAACTATATTATTCCTGATTTTTTACTTTTTTGGGGCTTATATTTTAAGCCATAAACCAAAGTGGCTGCCAATATCTACTGAAAAAATTAATAAATTAGCGCTCAAAGTGTCAAATGGAGGTTTATGGCCGGTATTTTTAGGCCGCGTTACACCCTTTATACGGGGATATGTTTCGGTTATTTCGGGCTTGTTACAAATTAAACCCAAATTATATTTGCCATTGGTTTTAATAACCGCCATTTTAGTAAGTTGCACTTATGTAGTTACCGGAAGGTTGCTTGGCCCCTACTGGGCGGTGGTGGCAACTGATATTGTAAAAATAAAATTTGGCATTTTGGCCATCGTAATATTAATAGTTTCGTGGATTTTAATCCGTCATTATAACAAAAATGCAAAAAAATAAATTTAAAGGCAGTAAGGCTGGCGGTGAAGAAGCTACCTGTAAACAAACGGACCATGTTATGAAAATACACATGATATCCGAAACTGCTTTGGTTACGAAGGGCCAGGGGGTGGATACTGCTTTTATTAGCCTGGTTCAGTTATTACGTGAAAAAAATGACGTTGAAGTTGTGGTTAATGATGAAGGGACCGGGGATGTACTCCATTCGCATACCTACGGGCCTTACTTTTTTTTGAAGGGGAGGAAATATCCCGGCAAGCGCATCCATACGGTGCATGTAATCCCTGATTCTATTAAAGGATCGCTCCCGATGTGGAAGTATTTATATCCACTGGCAAAAGCCTATTTGAAAAAGACTTTTTCATACGCCGATATGCTTATCGCAATATCGCCTATGGTTGAAGATGCTATCAGGGACCTGGGTGTAAAAACGCCTGTTGTAAAAATATATAATCCCATTAATATCAGTCAGTGGCGCCGAACGCCCGGGAATCGGAAAAAAGGGCGGGAAATGCTTGGGTTAAATGATAATGATACGGTAATTTTAGGAGTTGGGCAATTACAGGAAAGAAAAGGATTAGAAGATTTTATTGATGTTGGGGAAGCAATACCAAATGCCAGATTTGTTTGGGTAGGCGGCAGGCCCTTTGGCATATTTACCGAAGGTATAAACAGGATAAATGAAAGGATAGAAAAAGCTTCGGGTCACATTCATTTTGCCGGGATGTTTGATTTAAAGGATATGCCGTTAATTTACGCGGCAGCGGATATTTTTTTATTTCCCTCGTACCAGGAAAACTGTCCCCTGGCCCCG
>DATCES010000028.1:0-10902 GCA_036509935.1 Mucilaginibacter sp. | reverse complement strand
ATAATATCCCTACATGGGTATAAAACACAGGCATCACCACAAACGCTGCCGAAAGCACATGCAAAAAAGTTGACAACCTTAAAGCATTCACTTTTCCGACCCAGGCCGGTATGGAATGCAGTTTTTCAGTGCGGTCGAAATCTTCATCCTGTAGCGCATAAATAATATCAAAGCCGCTTACCCAGCATAAAACAGCGAAAGAAAAAAATAAGGGTGTTAAAGCAAAAGCCCCCGTAACGGCCAAATAAGCCCCGATTGGTGCTAATGATAAACCCAAACCTAAAACCAAATGGCAAAGCGCTGTAAATCGTTTGGTTGCGCTATAACCCAAAACCACCAGCAAAGCAACCGGCGAAAGATAAAAGCATAACCTGTTTATGTACCATGTAGTAACAATAAATAAAACGCAGTTAATTATGGTAAATGTTAAAGCTGAAGCCGGGCTGATACGGCCCGAAGGTACATCCCGTAGTTTCGTACGCGGGTTTTTGGCGTCAATGTCCCTGTCGAGGTAGCGGTTAAACGCCATCGCCGAGTTACGGGCAAACACCATGCATAATACCATCATCACCAGTTTTATCCATTCAAAATGGTAGGTTGTAGTGGTCACAGCCAAAAAAAAACCGATAAAAGCAAATGGCATCGCAAAAACGGTGTGCGAGAAAGTAACTAAGGACAGGTATTTTTTCATGTCGAATTAATAACGAATATCGAATTTTGAATATCGAATGTCGAAGTTAGAACAATAATAATACTTCGGCATTCAAAATTCAAAAATTAGTGCCATTTAGCCCTTTCATATTGCACGGGCCATTTAACTTCGTGCCCAAGCTGGTGCGCTGCGCGTAGGGGGAAATAAGGGTCGCGTAATTGTTCGCGTGCCATAAACACTAAATCAGCCTGTCCTTCGCGGATTATGGTATCAGCCTGTACAGCTTCGGTTATTAAACCTACAGCGCCGGTTAGGATGCCCGCTTCTTTTTTCACTTTTTCAGCAAATTCCACCTGGTACCCGCGCTTTAGTTGTATTTTAACATTTGGAATATTGCCCCCTGATGAGCAATCCATCAAATCAATCCCTTTGTTTTTCAGGATTTTTGATAGGGCAACAGAATCATCGGCCGTCCAGCCGCCTTCCGCCCATTCGCTTGCCGAAATACGTACAAACAAGGGATTTTCTTCCGGCCAAACTTCACGCACAGTTTCGGTAATTTCGAGCAATAACCGGATGCGGTTTTCAAACGGGCCGCCATACCCATCGGTACGGCGATTACTAAATGGCGATAAAAATTCATTTATCAGGTAACCGTGGGCGCCATGCAGTTCAATCACTTTAAAACCCGCGGCAATGGCACGTAAAGCTGCCGACTTAAAATCGGCTTTTACTTTTTCAATACCGGCTCTATCCAATGCTAACGGGGCTTCTTAGTTTTCGGTAAAGGGCAATGCGCTTGGCGCTAAAGTTTGCCAGCCGCCTGCTTGACCTGACGGTATTTGCGCGCCGCCATCGCTGGGCCTGGCATGGCTGGCCTTACGCCCCGCATGTGCCAATTGGATACCAGCAACAGCCCCATGCTGATGAATAAACTCCGCGATTTGTTTTAATTTGGCGATGTGATCGTCTTTATATATGCCCAGGTCGCCCGCGCTGATCCTGCCTTCAGGCGAAACGGCGGTGGCCTCAGTAAAAACCAGGCCGGCCCCGCCAATGGCCCGGCTCCCTAAATGTACCAGGTGCCAGTCGTTGGCAAAACCATCCTCGCTTGAGTACTCGCACATTGGCGAAACCACCAGGCGGTTTTTAAATTCGGTATTTTTTATTTTTATCGGAGAAAATAGATGCGGCATAGTGTTTTTTGTAAAGATGGGGAGTAACATTTAAGCTTTTATCCCTTTGCATTTATTTTTACGGAACAATGATGGAATATAAGAAGTGTGACATGCATGGCGCTAACCCGCCATCACCCCCAAAATATTTATGGTCAGGCAAATATCAGCACTATGCTCCCGCCGATGATCATTAAAGCGCCGGCAGCCTGCTTAATATTAAGCGATTCTTTTAAAAATACAACCGCCAGAATTATAGCCAGCGCCACGCTCAGCTTGTCAATCGGCGCTACCTGCGACACTTTGCCAAGCTGCAAAGCTTTAAAATAACAGATCCACGAAAGGCCTGTGGCACAGCCGGAAAGGATCAAAAATATCCAATTGGTTTTTGTTAAGCCGCTTATGGTCCAGTCGCCCCTGAACAACACGATTGCCCATGCAATAAGCAGGATGACTACCGTACGGATAGCCGTTGCCAGGTCGGTATCAACCCCTTTAATGCCAATTTTTGCAAATATTGCAGTTAGCGCTGCAAAAAGAGCTGATAGTAAAGCGTATATCCACCACATAATTGTCTGAACCAGGATTTTTACGATTTAATGGATTTGTTGGATGTCCCGGTCAATTGCAAATATCTAAACAATCATCCTGAAAACCTTTTAAATTCTATAAATCGTGTTAACACAAATAATCCAAAATATTTACAACATTGTGTTTGTACCTTTAACAAAAAACTGCTTTGAAAATACTGGTCGTTGAAGATGAGGAAGGGCTGCGGGAAAGTATTGAAGAATATTTTACCGAAGCCGGCAATATTTGCGAAACGGCAGGCAATTATCAAACTGCGATGGCTAAGGTAAACCTTTACCGTTACGATTGCATTTTGCTCGACATTACGTTGCCCGGCGGCAACGGCATTGAAATCCTTAGAAGCTTAAAAGAACATAATTATCCTGATGGCGTACTCATTATTTCGGCAAAAAACTCATTGGACGACCGCCTGGAGGGCTTAAACATCGGCGCGGATGATTACCTGGTAAAACCCTTTCATTTATCCGAACTGAAGGCCCGCGTATCGGCCATTATACGCCGCAAAACATTTAATGGCAGTAACCAGCTTATATTTAATGAAATAACCATTGACCTTTTAGCGAAGGACGTAAAAGTGGGCAAGTTATTAGTAAAACTTACCCGGAAAGAGTATGCCCTGTTGCTGTATTTCATAGCCAATAAAGGAAAAGTGGTATCGAAAAATGCCATTGCCGAACACCTTTGGGGCGATGGTATAGATATGGCCAATAATTTCGATTTTATTTATTCGCACATAAAAAATATCCGGAAAAAATTAATGGAGGCCGGCTGCAAGGATTATATACAGGCTGCTTACGGTATGGGTTATAAATTCACGGAGCAATGAGGCTTTTAGCGAAATATAACCGCGTTAACATTATCACTACTATCATTGTGATGCTGATAACAGGCATTATTTACTACCAGGCCATCAGTTGGATACTAAGCCGCCAGAAAGATAAAGACCTGAAGGTGGAAGAACAGGAGATTTTTAAATATGTGAATTTGAACCGCCAATTGCCGCAAACCTTCGAGTCAAACGACCAGCAGATCACATTTACAGAGGCTAAACCTGGTTCGGTAAAGCGCGGGTTTATTAACACCATGTACTTTGAGAAATGGGGCCAGGACGATTTTCATAAACAACACAGGCATAAAAATAACGGCGAATATGAACCGGGCCGTGGATTGGTAACTTCGGTAGCTGTTGGCAATAAATATTATAAAATACTGATCGTTGAATCGAAAGTTGAAACTGAAGACCTTATCCGCCTGATATTTACAATAACCATCGGCGTTATTTTGCTGTTGCTGCTGGTTTTACTGGCCACAAACAGATTGATTTTAAACCGGCTATGGCAGCCTTTTTATAATATAATGAAGGAATTAAGGCTGTTTAGCGTAGCGGGCACCAGGGAAATACCCGAGGCAGCAACTGATATTGATGAATTTAAAGAATTGAATAACACTGTGGTTGGTATGGCTGCGAAAGCCAGGCATGACTATAAAGACCTGAAAACCTTTACCGAAAACGCCTCGCACGAACTGCTTACGCCAATAGCAGTTATCAACTCAAAACTGGATACCCTGATACAAACCGAAAATTTCAGCGACAGGCAAAGTAAATTATTAAACGACCTGTACGGCGCGGTTTCGAGGTTAAACCGCTTAAACCAGTCGTTATTATTGCTGGTAAAAATTGAGAACCGTTTGCTGCATGAACAGCAGCATATCAATTTGCGCGAATTGGTTGAAGAAATGATAGTTCAGTTTGATGAAATATTCCAGGACAAAGATTTGAAACTCACCTATTCTCTTGATGAAAAAGAAATTTATGCCAGCCGTTACCTGGCTGAGATTTTATTAAGCAACTTGCTCAGCAACGCTATCAGACACAATCATACCGGCGGTGAAATCATGATTAATTTAACAGCAGACTGCTTGATCATACAAAATACAGGTGATGGTTTGCCTTTAAAGGATGAAATATTTACGCGTTTTCATAAATCATCCGGCTCAGAGGGCAGCGGATTGGGGCTGACCATATCCCGGCAGATATGCGAGAATTTTGGGTTTTCACTGAATTACCAATTTAAATCCCCGTTTCATATTTTCACTGTTGCTTTTAATTGAGGATATAGTAATTTTGTTGTAGCCCAAATTCAATTCTCCCGGATATGAAAAGCTTTCCGTTTTATAATTATCCCGGAAATATCCTTATCCGTTTGCTGGTGGGATTAGTTTTTTTATCAGAAGGCATACAGAAACTCTTAATGCCGGTGACGAACGGCACTGGTCGTTTTGCAAAAATAGGCATCCCTCATCCAATGTTTTTCGGGCCGTTTACAGGCGGAACAGAAATTGTTTGCAGTATTTTATTAATTATCGGATTATTTACACGTTTGGTGTCTGTTCCATTATTAATCGTTATTATCACCGCTATTTATACAACTAAAATACCAATTTTAATAGAAAAAGGGTTTTGGGCGGCCACGCATGAAGGGCGTGCGGACTATTGCATGTTTATTGGATTGATTTTCTTATTGATATATGGGGCAGGGAAATATTCGGTAGATAGTAATTTTAATAAACAGCAAAGAAATTGAGTTTACTAAAAATTAAATTTTAATAACATGGATCGCAGGAAGTTTATTCAATCAGCAGGTTTAGTTTTACCTATTGCGGGGGCTATTCCGGCAACTGCATTAGGACTTATTAAATCCGGTCGCCATGAAACCGGGGAACCCCTCCCATCCGAACAAAAGCAAAAGGCAGATTATACCATCCGAATCGGCATAGGGTTGGTTGAAGTTGGGCCGCAGCATATTATTTCAACAGTTACCTATAACGGGCAATTTCCAGGCCCGCTATTAAAATTTAAAGAAGGACAACGCGCTATTGTGGATATTTATAATGATACTGACTCGCCGGAACAGTTGCACTGGCATGGCCAGTTCATCCCGGTAAGTGTAGATGGTTCCGCCGAAGAAGGGACGCCATATATTCCCCCACATGGCATGCGCAGGAAGATTTTTATACCGCGGCCATCGGGCCTGCGTTTTTACCATACACATACTGTTGCAGGTGCAAATTTAAACGCAGGGCAATATTCAGGGCAGGTTGGCCCGGTTTACATAGAACCCAAAAACAAACCTGCGGGCTATGACCGGGAAGAATTTTTAATGCTGAAGGAGTTTGATCCTTATTTTATGCGTGGCGGTGATATGGCAAGCGATTTTTTAAGCGGGCCGGTAATTCCGGAGCTAAAGACAATGCAGGAAAAGCGCGAAAGGGATTCTCCAATTAAAACTAAAGGGTACGAGGTAGGCTATAAAATATTCACCGTAAATGGCCGCCAGCTTGGTCATGGCAAGCCTATTGAGGTTAAATACGGTGAGCGTATTTTGTTTCACATTGTTAACGGCAGCGGTTCGGAGATCCGCAGCCTTGCCTTGCCGGGCCATACATTTAAGGTTATCGCAATGGATGGTTTTCCTGTTCCAAATCCCGCAGACGTTCCGGTTTTATGGCTGGGAACAGCCGAGCGCATTTCCGCCATAGTAGAAATGAAACATCCGGGCGTTTGGATCATGGGTGACCTGGCGGATGATGACCGTGGCAATGGCATGGGTACGATCATACAATATGCCGGCCAAAAAGGAAAGCCCCAATGGGTAACACCCAAACCGTTTCTTTGGGATTACACATTATTCGGTAAAAAAAACGCCCATGTCCCCGAGCCGGATGAGATCATCAAAATGATATTTGCAAAGCAAAATGCTGCCGATAAAGGGTTTAACCGCTGGACAATCAACGGCATTGCATTTGACATGATGAATATGAAGGCAATGTTCCATTTAAAAAAAGGTAAACGTTACCGTTTGCAGATGCGTAATGCCTCTGATGATATACATCCCATGCACTTACACCGGCACAGTTTTGAGCTTACAAAAATTGGCGGCAAGCATACTTCAGGCATTATGAAGGATGTAGCAATGCTTGGCGGTTTCCAGGAAATGGAGGTCGACTTTGTGGCTGATAATCCAGGGTTGACATTATTCCACTGCCACATGCAGCTTCACATGGACTTTGGTTTTATGGCATTATTTGATTATGTGTAAGCGCTGTATCCCAAATTAATGATGGACAGAAAAAACGACCTAAAGGAAGTTGCCCGGTTTTTTTTAAGATTAGGGTTTACCGCCTTTGGCGGCCCTGCCGCACATATTGCCATGATGCGCCAGGAAGCGGTGCTGAAAAGAAAATGGATGAGCGAACAGCATTTCCTCGACCTTGTTGGCGCTACTAATTTAATTCCTGGCCCAAACAGCACCGAAATGGCTATACACATAGGCCAGGAGCGTTGCGGCTGGAGGGGGCTGGTTATCGGTGGTTTATGTTTTATTATGCCTGCCGTTTTGATTACAGGTTGTGTAGCATGGCTATATAAATCATACGGCCATCTTCCACAGGTGCAACCGTTTGTTTACGGCATAAAACCAGCCATCATCGCGGTGATCCTTGCGGCAATTTATCCGCTGGCAATAAAGTCCCTACAAACCGTCGAATTGGGAATAATAGGAATTGTTTGTTTATTACTTAGCTTTTTTGGCTTCTCTCAAATACTGATCCTTTTCGGCGCCGGCTTCCTCGCAATGGGTTTAAAAGCGATCCGAATGAAAAGGGCAAATGCGATGTCGTCATTTGTTCCGTTTGCTTTATTGCAAACGCATAATAGCAGCTTTTTTAGTGTAGTAAATATCAATTTGTTCCTATGCTTTTTAAAGATTGGCGCTATACTTTATGGCAGCGGCTATGTATTGTTTGCCTTTTTAGATGCTGAACTGGTAACAAAAGGAATTATATCCCATCAGCAATTGATAGATGCGATTGCGGTAGGCCAGTTTACACCGGGCCCGGTTTTTTCATCAGTTACTTTTATCGGCTACCAGGTAAATGGTGTTAATGGTGCGGTTATCTCCACTATAGGTATATTTTTGCCGTCCTTTCTTTTTGTGGCTTTTCTAAATCCATTGGTGCTTAAAATGCGGGGCTCCAGGTTATTTTCTTCATTTTTAAACGCGGTAAATGTAGCATCTATCGCCCTGATCGTTTTTGTTTGTTACCAATTGGGCAGGGATAGCTTCAGCAACCGGCGCCAAATTTTGATTGCAGTGTGCAGCGCCTTTATCCTATTCCGGTTTAAGCAAATCAATAACGCCTTTGTAATTTTAGGCGGAGCATTGGCAGGATACCTATTATTGCTTTTATAAATTCAGGAGCTAAATTTTATACGGCTGTTTTTCTGAACCGCAGCTGCACAAGTAAAAATCTTCCCCCATACTAAATTAATCCAAAATTTAATTATAGTTTAGCTAAATAAAAGGCATTATTCATTTACCGGATGAGATTTTTTTTCAGTATTACTTTATGCGTCCTTACCTGTTCTGTTTCGCTGGCACAAACCTATACGCTTGACCATTACCTTGAAATTGCAAAAAATAACAGCCCTTTATTAAATGACCTTCGTAACCAGATAGCTTCAAACTCAGTTGACAGTCTGCGTTTGCGCGCAAGTTACAAGCCACAGGTTAATGGAAACAGCGCAGGACTATATGCCCCCATTGTAAGTGGCTGGGGCTACGCTGAGCCTATTTTAAATGAACATACCCTAAATGCGTTAGTTGCCGCCAGCAAGGCTATTATCAGTAAAAAAAATCTCAACACACAACTTGAGGCCATTACCTTACAGTCGCTATCAATAGGCAACATCACTAAAATTTCTGAACAAGACCTTAAAAAGGCGATTACTGCACAATACATTACCGCTTATGGCAGTTTGCAGCAATTTAAGTTCAGCCAGGAAGTTGTTGAACTGCTTAGTAAAGAGGAAGACCTGTTTAAAAAACTTACCCGTGCAAACGTATATCGTCAAAGCGACTATCTCACCTTCCTGGTAACATTAAAACAGCAGCAGTTACAGCTTTTACAATCGCGCCAGCAATATAAAAATGATTATTCTACATTAAATTATCTTGCAGGAATAGCTGATACCAGTATGATAGCGCTTCAGGAGCCGGGTATTCAAGTTACCTATCGTCCGGATATCAATAACAGCATATTTTTCAGACAGTATAAATTAGACAGCCTTAAGCTGGTCAATAACCGGCAATTGATTGATTTTAGTTATAAACCAAAGATAAACGTCATTGCCGATGGAGGTTTTAATTCGGATTTTTTTAGCCAGGCCAATAAGAACTTTGGTTTAAGCACAGGGTTTAACTTTACCGTGCCTATTTATGATGGCGGACAGCGGAAAATGCAGTATCGTAAAATTTCGTTGCTGGAAGAAACGCGTGAGAATTATAAGGCGTTTTTTAACGCACAATACCATCAGCAAATTGATCAGGTTAAACAGCAGATCAGTGAAAATGACAACCTGCTGAACCAAATTGACGAGCAGATAAAATATTCGGAAAGTTTGATAAAAGTTGATACACAGCTTTTACAAACCGGCGATGTAAGGATTGCCGACCTGATATTGGCAATTAATAATTACCTTACTGTTAAAAACCTGAGGACTACTACTAACATCAACAAATTACTGCTCATTAATCAGTTAAATTACTGGAACAGATAACATGAAAACATTGACCGCCCGCTATTGCCGCAATACCCAAATCTATTTTATTATGGGCCTTGCCTTACTGCTTTTCTCCTGCCAAAGCAAGAATAAAGGAGGTGATGACGATACAAGCCCCCCATCGCAAACCCCTGTTACAGTAACCACGGTTGACAGCAGTGCATTAACCGATTATGTTGACCTGAATGCAACTTCAACCACGCTGCAAAAAAACTATGTAAAATCAAATGCCATTGGGTATGTACAGGAAGTTAATGCGCAGCTTGGGCAAAATGTGAGCAAAGGACAAGTTCTTTTTACCATAAAAACAAAAGAAGCGCAAACTATTGGCAACAGTATAAATGTTTTGGATACCACTTTTAAATTTTCGGGCGTGAACAAAATAAAGGCATCTGCGCCGGGGTATATTTCGCAACTAAGCCACCAAAAAGGCGATTATGTTCAGGACGGGGAGCAATTAGCGGTAATAAGCGACCGGTCGAGCTTTGTGTTTTTAATGCAGTTGCCTTACGAATTACGGCAATATGTAAAAACCGGGCAAAATGTTAATCTTACCCTTCCGGGTGGCATCAAAATCGCCGGAACGGTAAAATTATTTATGCCAACAGTGGATACGGTGGCACAAACCCAGGGTGTGGTAATACAAATTAATCAGGGGATGCAGATCCCCGAAAACCTGGTTGCCAAAGCACGGATAGTGAAATCATCAAAAAACAACGCACAATCGCTGCCAAAATCTGCAATTCTTGCCAATGAAACACAAACAGAGTTTTGGGTAGTGAAGCTTATAAATCCCTCTACAGCGGTAAAAGTACCTGTTAAGGAAGGCATCCAATCAGGAGACCGTGTTGAAATACTGTCGCCTAAGTTTTCGGCTAAGGATAAAATAGTCATCAGCGGCAATTATGGCCTGCCCGATACAGCTAAAGTTAAAATCATAGCGCAATGACCCCTGTAAAAGATATTTTCATCACGCATAAAAAACCTATCAGCCTGGTATTGGCCATCATTATTATGGGCGGTTTGTTTGCTTTCTCAAAAATGCAGACATCCCTGTTCCCCGAAATTACTTTCCCTAAAATAAAAGTTATAGCCGATGAAGGTTTGCAGCCTGTAAATAAGATGATGGTTACGGTTACCAAACCGCTCGAAAATGTTATAAAAGAAGTACCCGGCCTGAAAATGGTCCGCAGTACCACCAGCCGCGGAAGCTGCGAAATTTCGGCTTTTATGGATTGGGGTGTGGATATTGACGTTAGCCTTCAAAAAGTACAGGCGAATATTGACCAGATAAAAAATACCCTGCCTGCTGATGTAACTATTACGGCCGAAAAAATGAACCCCTCAATATTGCCCGTGAGCGGTTATACGCTCGAAAGCAATCACAGGTCGTCAATTGAACTCAGGCAACTGGCCACTTACACCGTTAAACCTTTTCTGTCGCAGGTTGACGGGATATCAGAGATCAGGGTAATCGGCGGTAACGCAAAGGAATACTGGCTTACCCTGAACAAGCAAAAGATGAGTTCGCTCGGTTTAACGCCTGACATTATAAGCACCGCATTAAGCACAACCAACTTTGTAAAATCAGAAGGCTACCTTTCTGATTATAAAATGTTTTATCTTACAGTAACCGATGCAACCATAAATGCACTGGACCAACTGAAAGCCCTGGTAATAAGCAATAACCGCAAAAGAGTGATACGGTTAAAGGATTTTGCTGATATTGCCATACAGCCAAGTATTGAATATACCCGCATTAACGCCAACGGCCATGCCGGTGTTTTAATTGCGGTTATAAAACAACCCAGTGCCAACCTGGTATCGCTTTCGGCGGATATGTACGATAAGGTAAACCAGTT
>DATCES010000027.1:0-2033 GCA_036509935.1 Mucilaginibacter sp. | reverse complement strand
CGCAATCCATGGCTACAAATGGCTGATTATAGCGGGGGCTGTTAAGGTGGATGCTTTTGGCTACCGACTCCTTGCCTGTACCGCTTTCGCCCATGATGATAACACTGTAATTGGTTGGGGCCACTAACTCGATCTGGCGTAACAGCTCCCTCGATGCCCTGCTGGTCCCAAGTACAAATTCTCCGGCTAAAACCTGCTTTTTATATTCTTTACTTGATTTATCGTTGTTAACCGTTTCCACTTTATCCTCAACCAGGGCATAGTGGGTTTCGATAGCTTTGGTGATGGTATTTAATATTTCATCAGGATATAGTGGCTTGGTGATATAATCATAAGCGCCCATTTTTATCAGTTCAACGGCCATTTTAATATCCGAATAGCCGGTAATAATGATTACGCCCGTTTTAGGATATTGCGTTTTTATGTTTTTAAGCATTTCGCGCCCATCCGTATCCTCCAGCCTGAAATCACACAATACAAGGTTAAAGTCTCCGTTTTTCAGGTACTCCATCCCAGTAGTGCCGGTTGACGCTGTAGTAACATCAAAACCATTCCGCGTTAAAAACTTCGAAAGCAATAACGCAACATTCACTTCATCATCTATGATGAGTATTTTTTTCATATCAGTTATTAAGTTTACAAATAAGCGGCCACACTGAAAGTTTTATATTCCAATCTGCTAATTTATAAATTTAATACCATGATACGTTTTTGGATGAAGAAAAGTTATAAAGAGTTAAAAATCCGGTACGTCCCCACTATTCCCCTTCCAGTTTGCGTTTACTGCTTTCCAGGTGCTTTAATATCTTGGCTTCCACATAAAATATAATCTCTTCAGCAATGTTTTTTGATTGATCGCCAACGCGTTCGAGCTTACGGATGATGGACAGCATATAGAGCGCTTCAGGCATACTGTTCACATCAGCCCTTATTATCTCACCAATACTATCTGGCGCATTTAAATTAATCGCATCCAAAACATCGTCCCTTTTAAATATACTGCGGGCCAATGCGGTATCCTCTTTTTCAAATGCCGTACGGGTATCCATTAATATGTTTATAGCTTCATCGTACATTCTTATCAGCGAGGTGCTTTCCAAAGCTTTTTCATCAAAGTTTACCGATGATTCAACAACATATTTGGCAACACCTGCCGCAATGTCGCCAATACGCTCAAGATTGGTATTTATTTTAAGCGCCGCAAGCAAAAACCTAAGGTCGATAGCAACAGGGCAATGCAGGGCGAAAATATTCTCGCAATCCCTGTCAATTTTCAGTTCAAAAGAGTTCACTCTTTTTTCTTTAACCAAAACCTCGCGGGCCAGGTCTTTATCAAAGTTGATCATTGCCTCGCGGGCTTTGTTCATCTGCGATTGAACCAGCATCCACATGTTGATCAACTCTTTTTTAAGCTCGGTAATTTCGTTTTCTAATGGTGTCATTTCTTTTCCTGATTAATATTTTGTTGAAAAGTTGTACTGTTGTTTCAATCAAATGATTGCCAATCTGAAATGTAACATTTCAACATTACAACCTTTCAACATTACAACACCTCCCTAACTGAACCTCCCTGTTATATAATTTTGGGTACGGGTATCTTTAGGCGCGGTAAACATTTTTTTGGTGTCATCAAACTCTACCAGCTCGCCCACATAAAAGAAAGCTGTTTTATCGCTAACGCGCGCGGCCTGCTGCATGTTGTGCGTTACAATGATGAGGGTATAATTAGCTTTCAGTTCATGAAACAATTGTTCAACACTTGAGGTAGATATAGGGTCGAGTGCCGAAGTGGGTTCATCAAACAGGATCACTTCAGGCTCCATCGCTATGGCGCGCGCAATACACAAACGCTGTTGCTGTCCGCCTGACAAAAATGTCCCTTTTTTATGCAGTGAATCTTTAACTTCTTTCCACAAAGCAGCGGATGTTAACGATTTTTCGACGATGGCATCCATGTCGGCTTTCGCCATTTTTAGCCCGTTTAATTTATATCCTGCAACCACATTATCATAAATACTCAGGTTAGGGAACGG
>DATCES010000026.1:0-2367 GCA_036509935.1 Mucilaginibacter sp. | reverse complement strand
ACAATAAATTCCCTGTCTTCTTCCCAGTTCCCGGTAACTTCAGCCAGTTTATTCTGCTCATGTACATCCGAGGCAAAGTTTTTAAAGGTTTTGGCTATCAGCGCCTTCAACACATCTTTATCAACGGGCCAGTAAATAAATTTATCCTCAAAAACCTGTTCGGCCAATGATGATTTCAAAATTACTTTTTTGAAAATAAATTTTATAATGTCCTTGTCAGAATGTAACGTATCGCTTGATTTTTTTAAATATTCTTTATATTCTTCTGATTTTTTCAGGATAATAAAAAGCGATTTAACTAATTCCGGTTCAAAATCCCAGGCAACTTTGTATTTTTTTAATCCTGTTAAAAATTCCTTATTATTATTCAGCGACAAAATAAACCTGTTTCCCAGTATTTTAACATCGGCATTAAGGTCTTCGGCGGTGGGTAAATGTTTATTGGCCCTTTCCTGTGCATCGTTGGCGGCATAAGCCACTACTTCCGATAGTAACGATAGCATCCAGATATACATTTCATATACGTTATCAATACTTTGCAATAAATTTTTTTCGTGTTGTTTTATGTCGCCGCTATGTGATTGATGATATGCGTACAACGACTGTAAAACTTTTACCCTTAGGTGCCTGCGGTTTAACATTTTTGTAAGAACGATTTTTAGCCCGCCAACCGGCGGGGAATTTTATATAACTAATATGATGACTTGACTTTTTTAATAGCTGCTATTCGTTTTTCGGCAATTATATTGGCCGCCTCAATGGTTGAAATATTTTCGGCCTTGGAAAGTTTTAAAACATTACGCGTTGCCTCGTAAATATTTTCAGTTAGCTGCAAGGTGCGCTTTTTGCTAAAACCCATTAACTCCGAGTAACAATTTATAATACCACCCGCATTGATCATATAATCGGGGGCAAATAAAATCCCTTTTTCCAGCAGCATCCTGCCGTGAACAATTTCATCGTCCAACTGGTTATTTGCCGACCCCGCGATGATACTGCATTTGAGCTTTTTTATTGTTTCACTATTAATAGTTGCTCCTAGCGCGCATGGCGCATAAATATCGGCATCGATATCAAAAATAGTATTGTTGGAAACCGCTTCGGCGCCATATTTTTTGGCAATCTGCCCTACGCCTTCTTCATTTATGTCGCTGGCATATACTTTCACATTTTCATCGCGCAGCAGTTTCACAAGGTTTTCGCCAACATGCCCTATACCCTGTACAATAACTGATTTCCCGGTTAGGTTGTCATTGCCGTAAAGTTCTTTCACACATGCTTTTATCCCCATAAAAACGCCTAAAGCTGTTATTGGCGATGGATCGCCGCTGCCGCCAATCGTTTCGGGTACGCCGGTAACATGCTGTGTTTCCATCCGGATGTACTCCATATCGCGGGTATTGGTACCTACATCTTCGGCAGTAATAAATTCTCCGTTAAGGTTTTTTATGAAACGCCCGAATTTACGTAAAAGGGCTTCTGTTTTATCCTTGTGCGAATCGCCGATTATTACCGCTTTGCCCCCGCCCAGGTTAAGCCCAGTAATGGCAGCTTTATAGGTCATACTTTTTGATAACCGCAAAACATCGTGCAAGGCCTCAGTTTCAGTTTTATAAGCCCACATACGTGTACCGCCCAGGGCCGGGCCAAGTGTAGTATCATGAATAGCTATAATTGCTTTTAAACCGGTATCCGGGTCGCTGCAATACACCACCTTTTTATGGCCATAAGCCTCAAGCTGGGTAAAAATTGATTCGTCGGGGTTTTGCGTTGGCATCAGAGGTGAAAAAGTATATGTTTTAGCACCGACAAAAGTAGATGTTTTTTTTATAGTGGCAAAGTATTATAGTCAGAAAGTGGAAAGGCCGAAAGATAGTTTATGTAAAATTCGTTGATCAGTTAACGCAAATATAAAACTTTGACCAGTTGGAGGTACTTTTGGACTGCAGCCTTTCGGACATCGCTGCTTCTTTGTACTTTTGATCTTTCAACTTTCGGGCTTTATTGCCTATCGGACTATATACATGAAAGATCTCGCTTACCTCAATAAATTTTTTTACAAATACCGATGGCGTCTTATTCCGGGGGTGCTGTTTGTCATTATCTCAAACATTTTCGGCGTATTGCCCGCGCAGATAATCCGTGTGGCATTTGACCTGGTGACCGAAAACATCAGCACCTACCAGCTTTTCTCGGGGTTTAGGAGGCAGGCTATGATATATGATATATTTGGCTCAAGCCTTTTATTATTTGGAGTACTCGTATTGGCGCTGGCTTTATTACGGGGCCTGTTTTTGTTTTTTATGCGGCAAACCATTATACTGATGTCGCGCCACATTGAATACGACCTTAAAAATGAGATCTATC
>DATCES010000025.1:0-2254 GCA_036509935.1 Mucilaginibacter sp. | reverse complement strand
AAGCCTGCAATTGTTCTTTTGAAGGATAACCCGGATAATCAAGCGGATATATTTTTACAGCAAGGGCATTTTCGCCCCCGGCTATAACAGCCCCGGTTACATCTAAATTATGTTCCGCAAACATACCTGCCATTTGGGCCGAATCGGCTATTTGTTTTCCATTTACCCATACTGCTGCCCTGTAATTTATTCCTTTGAATATTAACTGAAAGCGCCGGCCTTTATCACCCGCAGGTACTTTGAAAGTGGTACGGTACCAATAAGGTTTTTTCCAGGGATTTGGATCATTTGGCAAATAGCTGTATTGTTCAAGTTTGTATTCTTTGTTAAACTGATCAGATGCATCGGGTATCAGCATATTGTTTAAGCCCTGGTAAGGATCGGGGTAAATATGATTGGCTACCAAACCTGTAAGCACAGTTGAAGGCACTTTAACCGGAAACCAATAAACGGGCGAATGATACTGAACCGATGATAACTCAACGCCGGTTGCACTTATAAGGGCGGATGACTGGAGATCAAAACTTGTCAGTTTCACCTGTTTTACTGTCCTTGTTTGCGCGAACAGGACACCGGGCGAACAGGCGATCAAAAGGGATAGCGCAAAAGGATAAATCAATTTTTTCATCAATAATATTTATGACCGTAAATGTACTTAACTAAAGTTAAACGTAAATCAGTAAGTCTTTTTCAGGTTCATAAAAAATAGTATTCGTTTAGTTGGTTATTTTTAATTTATTCCATATAAAGTTTCCGATCTCTTTTCCCTGCATAGCGCCAGTATGTGAACTGTTTAGATAATGGATACCGCCATAAAACCTACTCATCGCAGTTTCATCCGAGGCTTGTAAAAAGGATGTGAAATGACGCTGCATCCCTATATACCTTAAATCACTTGTATCCTGAAATGCAAAATTATCGCCAAATAAATGGGTAAGCACGGTAGCTGATGCTGCGCTGATTGTGGAGTGGCCGGCGGTATATTCCGGGAATGGCGGGGTTTGTAAAATTGGCAGCCAGTTATGGTCTATCGCTAAGTTTATACTGGTGACAGGCCTGATATAACTGTACTTGTATTTTACTTCCCAGCAACAAATAAAAGAGTCAAATAAAGCAACCGATGTAAGGGCATAAGCTTCGGCTGTTTTAACAGCTTTGGCGTGCGTTTGTTTACAGGCAATTGCTGTAATACCTATCCAGTGCCCGCCAGGGGTTATCTTTTTATCAGCAAACATAAGGTGGCCGTTATGTTGTACCACAAAGGGGTTATCATCCCAAAACGTAGCGATCTCTTTTTCCTCTTTCGTTAAATTTTTACTTTTGTTATATACATCCACATATTGCTTAACGTAAGCATTATTTTTATCTTCGCTGTATGGCGGCGGCGGCGGCGGAAAAAACTGTTTAGACGAATCGATAGCCAATACTTTCATATCCCCCCAGCAAAATTCAACGCCATCCATATAATCTGGTGGGGTTGGGCGCCATTTAGCAGGGCCATCTTCTCCTAAATATTTTGGTTTGCCCCTGGTTTGCGGATAGTCATCAACAGCAGCCCGCTTTAATACCAGTTTTCCTATTTGCTCACCAAAATCAACCGAACGTGCGTAGGTTGAGTCATCGAGGTTATCCTTATACATCGCATAAACCCTGTTTTCATATTTCTTCAGGGTATCAATTGAAAAAGTAACCTTATGCGCTACAGTAAAAAAAGCTTTTGTAGCCGCCAGCGCATAATTATATTTTTTCCCTTTTTGGGGTACGGGCGGTTTTTCAAAACCCTTTAATTGCGTAATAATTGAATTGTATTCCGGATCAGCATTACGCATCGCCTCGTACGATGCTAAGGCGGTATATCCGTATATCCTGGCGGCTACCGGCGGGGTAAAAACGTCATAAATAATCACCTGGGTTAGCTCATCTTCATTGTTATGCAGTACATCAGCATCATTTAATAATACCGCCTTTTGTTTATGCGCACAGCCCGCAATCATAAAGATGCTTACAACAGCTGCTAATATTTTAAAGTATTTCATATAAAAACAATATTTAATTCAGTAGAATATTCCTAACCCGGCCATAACTATCAGTTATTTTTACAGACCCCATCGTTTTATCAACATCAAAAAACCTCCCCGATTGCGACAGGAACGATGTACCGTAATAAAACTCTTGTTTGCCGGTTTTGCCATTTTTGTATTTTATTGTGGCGAACATATCCAAGGGCTGCAATGTAACCATTTGCACCGACTTT
>DATCES010000024.1:0-3013 GCA_036509935.1 Mucilaginibacter sp. | reverse complement strand
TAAACGGTTCAAACAAGTACGACAACTTTTCGGGCGGTATACCGATACCGGTGTCGCGAATCTCAAAAGCCACGTCAAGTGTACTGCCCGTTTGGCCCAGCAAACTTACGACTAAAAAAACCTCGCCTTTTGCAGTAAATTTTATGGCGTTACCTATGAGGTTTATCAATATCTGCCGCAGGCGCATTCCATCCGCAATAAGCCACGCGGGCAAACGGTAATCTATCTGGTAGATAAGATCGAGGTTTGATTCAGCAGCTTTGCGTATGAACAGGTCAAATACTTCTTCGACGCACACACGCAATTCAAACTCATGCGGATCGAGTTCCATTTTTCCCGACTCAATTTTTGAAAAATCAAGGATGCTATTTATAACATTTAACAGCGCTTCGCCGCTATGGATTATTGTTTCGGCGTACTCATGTTGTTCGTCCGAAAGTTTTGTTTCGCCGAGAAGTGCCGCCATCCCTATAACGCCATTCATGGGTGTACGTATCTCGTGGCTCATAGTGGCTAAGAATATGCTTTTAGCCTTGTTTGCCTGTTCAGCTTCTGCACGTGCCTGTTCAGCTTCAGAACGGGCATGGCGTTCGTACGTACGCTGCTCATAAAGCTCTTCATTTAACGTTTGAAGTTCATCAGTTTGGTTAACCAACTCTTTGTTCAGCGTTTTTAATTCGACTGATTGGGTAAGCACTTCGCGCGTGCGTTCGGCCACCTGTTTTTCGAGGATTTGCTTTTGTTTATTGATGGTTCTTACCCGGTAGAGGTATATGCTATATATTACAAAGCCCACAAAAATCACGGCCAACAACTCAAACCACCAGGTTAGCCAAAAAGGCGGTAATACTATTATTTCAATACGCGCACCACGCTCGTTCCACACACCATCGTTATTTGCTGCTTTAACCCTAAACATATATTTGCCTGGGTTAAGGTTTGTATATGTTGCTTTATGCTGATTGCCTACATAGCTCCAGTCCTTTTCAAACCCTTCGAGCTTATAAGCATATTCGTTTTTTTCGGGCATGGTATAGTCAAGGGCCGAAAACCCGAGTGTGAATACCGACTGGTCATAATTAAGCGTAATTACGCGCGTATCAATAATAGATTGTACCAACGGCGAATTGGGCGCGCCCGCTGCCACCGATTTGTTGAATAGCTCAAAATCGGTAAAGACTACAGGAGGTATATTCTTATTTTCTGAGATGTCATCGGGGTTAATAACATTAAACCCGTTTATACCGCCAAAGTAAATTTGGCCTGAACCGGACATCAAGCCGGCATTTTTCGAAAATTCATGATCCTGCAGCCCATTTTGCATTGCATAATTATTAAATCGAATTTTTTGGGGATCAAAGCGACTTAACCCAGCGTTGGAGCTTAGCCACAAAAAACCTTTATTATCTTCGATAATGCTGTAAACTGAATTATTCGCCAAGCCGGTTTCTGTAGTGTATGCTATAAATTTTTTTTGTCGGCGATCGTATTTATTTAAGCCCCCCCCCAATGTCCCGGCCCATATATTTCCGTTTTTGTCGCCATGCAAACAATAAACTATATCATTTGAAAGGTTGCTGTTTGCTTTATTAAGCTGCACAAAGTTATTTGTCGCCGGGTTGTAAACCGCAATTCCGGCGTTGTACGTACCAACCCAGATGTATCCGTTTTTGTCTTCGTAAAAACATCGGATAAAATCGTCTCCAATAGTTTTAGGGTTATTGGGGGCGCTTCTATATTTAATGACTTTTTTTGTTGATGGGGTTAGCACATTTATGCCGCCGCCATTTGTGCCTATCCACAAATTGTTGTGGCGATCTTCAAGTAAAGCAAAAATATGTTCGCTTGATAATTTATAATCCCCTTCTCCTATAGTGTAATTGGTAAAGGTTTTTGTCTGCGTATCAAAAAAATCTACCCCGCCGGTGTAACTGCCGATCCATAAATGATTAGCCGTCCTGCTTTTTAAAAGCGTTAGCACCGCGTTATTTGATAAACTATTTTTTACTTTTTTCTGATGCCGGTAATGCGTAAATGTACCGGTTTTTTTATCAAACAAATCAAGGCCGCCCCCATCAATGCCCACCCACATATTTCCGTTGCCGGCATCAGCAAATGAGGTCACAACTTTTCCTGATAACCCATATTTATCGCCGTTTTGATATCGATACAAATTAAATAAAGGCAGGTTCTTATCATACTTGCTTATCCCACCCAAATAGGTAGATACCCATAGCACCCCCAAATTATCTATTAAAACGGCCCTCACCGAGGTCCCGCTCAAACTCATATTATCATCAGGTGCATTTTTATACCTTGTAAAGGTGTTATCGCGGATGTTATAATAATCGAGCCCATTTTCGGTACCTACCCAACAATTTCCATTTTCCGTTGTCGTAATTGCAAAAATACTATTGTCGCTTAAACTCGATGCATCCTTTGCATTACTTGTATGATGTTGAAAAACGCCTGTTTCCGGATCCAGTTTATCCAATCCCTTATCTTCTGTCCCTATCCATATATTTCCGTTTCTATCACCGCAAAGAGACTTAATCATATTGCTGCAAATGGTCTGAGCGTCCCGGTCATTGTGCATGTAGGCTGTAAATTTGCATTTCTGCCTATCGAAAAGTTCAAGGCCGTTACTCGTTCCAATCCACATGCGCTGCCGGCTATCCTTTATTATACAATTTATCTGTGCATTGCTTTGTCCCGCCGGTACATTTTTAGTTAAATAATGGATTATTTTATTGGTTTTGGGGTTTAAAACATTAAGGCCTATGTAGGTGCCAACCCATAAATCTCCGTTATAGCCTTCCTGTATTGTATTAACACTATTATGGCTTAATGTATTTGGGTCGGCCGGATCGTTTAAATAATTAATAAAGGTGTCGTTCGCGCGGTTATACCTGCTCAGTCCTTCTTCTGTACCGATCCACAAATTCCCGGCTTTGTCTTCGAACAATGCGGTTACGCTATTCCCTACAATGCTGTTTTTATAATTTAGCCTGTT
>DATCES010000023.1:0-6492 GCA_036509935.1 Mucilaginibacter sp. | reverse complement strand
CTTTGCAGCCAATAGGCGATGACCTTAAAATTAACGCGGATGATTACACCTATAAAGGCTTTGCGGGGCCGCTTTATATTGTATTGCCCGAAAGTTATAACGGGCCCAAAGAAAAAATGGTCATGAAATCCTTCCCCGGTTATACCGGATGGGATATTTCCATGCTCAGCGATAATTATGTGTTGTATGTGGCTAAGATGAAGAGGTGAGTAGTTGATAAAGTTGATTTGGTGAGTAGTTGGAAAACCTGATACATTATAAACTCAATCAACTTAATCCAACTCAATCAACCAATCAACTTACCGATTTATCTCCCGCCAAAGCATATCCTTTAGCTCATCAATATTTTTTTGGGCTACTGATGAAATGAAGACCGAAGGAACATCCACAGGAAGTTCCTTTTTCATTTCCTGCTGCAACTCATCGTCAAGCATATCTGATTTTGTAATTGCCAGTATGCGTGGCTTATGTATCAATTCGGGGTTATACGCTTTTAATTCGTGCAGCAATATCTGGTATTCTTCTTTTATGGTGCGGGCAGTATCGGCGGGAACCATAAATAACAATACGGAGTTCCGTTCAATATGCCTTAAAAACCGGAAACCAAGCCCTTTTCCCTGTGAAGCGCCCTCGATAATACCCGGAATATCAGCCATAACGAATGACTTACCTCCCCGGTATGCCACTATCCCCAGGTTTGGTACAATGGTTGTAAAAGCATAATCGGCAATCTCGGGTTTAGCGGCGGAAACCACCGAAAGCAAAGTTGATTTCCCTGCATTAGGGAAGCCTACCAGGCCAACATCGGCCAGTATCTTTAATTCAAGTACATTCCATTCTTCTTTACCCTCTTCGCCGGGCTGTGCAAACCGAGGGGTTTGCTGGGTTGCCGTTTTAAAATGCCAGTTGCCCAAGCCGCCCCTGCCGCCGGGAGTTAATATTTTAGTTTCGCCATCCCGGGTTATCTCGAAAATAATTTCCCCGGTTTCAGCATTTTTAACCGTAGTCCCTAATGGCACTTCCAATATCTCGTCCCTCCCGGTTTTACCGCTTCTTAACGAACTTCCCCCCGCATCGCCATCCCCCGCAATTACATGTTTGCGGTATTTAAGGTGCAGCATTGTCCACAACTGGGCATTCCCTTTTAAAATAACATGGCCGCCACGACCGCCATCGCCGCCATCGGGGCCGCCTTTTGAAGTTAATATATCACGATGTAAATGCGCCGAGCCTGCCCCTCCGTGGCCGGAGCGGCAGCATATCTTCACATAATCAACAAAATTTGAACCCTGGGACACTTGATTTAGGATTTACGATTTACGATTTCGGATTGATTTTATTTCGAACGTTCGATTTCGAATGGAGAATAACTGAAAATAAAAAAAATTCCGAAATCGAACATCCGAAATCCAAACTCTAATAGGTGTTTATAACGGCGCTGATCACATCAAATATTTCTTCAACTGATCCGATGCCGTTTATGCTTTTAAACTTGTTTTGTTTTTTATAGAATCCGGCAACGGGTGCGGTTTTGTCATTATATTCTTTAATGCGTTTGCGGATTACTTCGGGGTTGGCATCATCTGGTCGGCCCGAAGCCTTTCCGCGCAGTAATAAGCGGCGTTCCAGTTCTGCATCAGTAACCTCAAGCGCTACCATGCCCGAAATGGGCGCATTTTTGGTTTCCAGCAGGTTGTCTAAAGCTTCGGCCTGGGCTACTGTACGTGGGAAACCGTCGAAAATAAAGCCTTTTGCATCTTTATTGGCATCCAGTTTATGACTGATCATGCCGATAACCACTTCATCCGGAACCAATATGCCACGATCCATCAGTTTTTTTGCTTCTAAGCCAAGTTCAGTACCTTGTGAAATTTCGCTGCGCAATAAATCCCCGGTTGAAAGATGGATCAACCCATATTTATCTATAAGTTTTTGCGACTGCGTACCTTTCCCCGCTCCTGGGGGACCAAATAATACCAGGTTCAGCATGCTGTGATTTAAATAGTCATTGGTCATTACTCATTTGTTGAATTTTGCTGATGACCGATGACCAATGACTAATGACTATTTGTGCACTTGAAGGGAGTCGAACCCCTAACCTCCTGATCCGTAGTCAGGTGCTCTATCCAATTGAGCTACAAGTGCTTTTTAAAACGGACTGCAAAAATAGGATTTCTTTTCGATCCGCTGTAATATTTTTCAAAATTACTTAACCGCTCCGGCTATTGCGTTGAAATCCGGCAGGTCTGTGGCTTTTTCAAGCACTTCAGCATAAATGATATTTTGAGCTTCATCAATAACAAATGCGGCACGTTTTGAAACACCTTTCAGTCCCAACACAAACTCCTCATAAAAACATCCGTAGGCTTTTGAGACATCTTTATTGAAATCAGAAAGCAATTCAAACTGGTAATTATTTTCTTCCTTGAATTTGGCCAGTGTAAAAGGCGAATCAACGGAGATACCTAAAATTACAGTATTTAAACCATCATAATAGCCAAAATTATCGCGCATGGTACATAATTGCGTGGTACAAGTACCGGTAAAGGCCATCGGGAAAAAGTGCAGCACTACCTTTTTACCTTTAAAATCGGATAAAGATACCGGCTTTTTTGCGGTTGATACTAAAGTGAATTGCGGGGCGGGTGAACCTGGTTGTAATGACATAAATTATTTTTTTGCGCAAATAAATAATAAATAAATGAATGTTCACGACATTATCTATAATCATAAAGTCAATTTTATATAATGGCAGTTTATACAACTAAATAAATAGTTTTATATTTATCCCATTAATTCATTAAATCATGATAAGGAATTTCCTCAAAACCGCCTTCCGTTGCCTTTTGAAAAATAAAGGGTTTACATTTATAAATATCCTGGGGCTGGCTTTAGGGCTGGCAACCTGCCTGCTGATTGTATTTTATGTGTTTGATGAATTAAGTTACGACAAGTACAATACCAAATGCAAGCGGATCTACCGGGTAAATACAGACTTGAAATACAACGGCATATTAACAGCCTTCGGCACTACATCCAAGCCTGTTGCCACTGCCCTCGTGAGTGAATTTCCGGAGGTTGAAAGATCAGCACGAATAACAAGGGCTTTAAATATCCGTTTTAAAAAAGGAAATGAAATTATTAGGGAAGACGAGAATGGTACCACCTTTTATTGCGATCCCGGTATTTTTGAAATTTTTACCATGCCCATGCTTTATGGCAATCCTAAAACGGCGCTAACAGAACCAAATTCTATTGTAATTACTGAATCTATAGCAAAAAAATATTTTAACAGGGTTAATGTTGTTGGACAAATGCTTTTTTTAGTTACCGACAGCACCACCTATAAAATAGAAGGGGTAATGCGTGATATGCCTTCACAATCACACTTCAGGGCTAATTTTTTAATGTCGCTTTCACAAAAACCTGATAATAACTGGAATGGGATCGGCGGTTTTTGCACTTATATATTGCTTAAACCCGGGGCGGACCCAAAGCGCCTTGAGACCAAATTTATTGGATTAATGAGAAAGCACCTAAGTACAGTTGCTGGTTTTAACTATGACAAATTTGAAAAGCATGGTAATTATTTAAGGTTGAACTTGACACCACTAAAGGATATCCACCTTCACTCAAACCTGCAATGGGAACTTGGTGCCAATGGTAATATACAATACATCTATATATTTTCGGCTGTTGCCCTGTTTATACTCCTTCTGGCCTGTATTAATTTCATGAACCTTTCAACGGCCCGCTCAGCAAACCGCGCCCGCGAAGTTGGGGTGCGTAAGGTATTGGGTTCGTCCCGTAAATATTTGATCGCCCAGTTCCTTTCCGAATCCATAATGGTAACCCTTGCCGCTGCCATAATAGCGGTATTGGCAGCCTGGGCATTGCTTCCTTTGTTCAACCAGATTTCGGGTAAGCACCTTGCAATAACCGTGCAAATATTTATATGGCTACTGCCATCGCTACTTAGCATCATTATAGTTGTTGGCGTATTGGCCGGGTCGTACCCCGCTTTATTCCTCTCTGCTTTTCAGCCGATCGATGTTTTAAAGGGCAATTTATCCACAGGCTTTAAGGGGGGCTCCCTGCGCAGCTTTTTGATTGTTTTTCAATTCTCTATCTCTATTTTTCTCGTCATCGGCACGCTGGTCGTTTACAACCAGCTTAATTATATCCAAAACAAAGACCTGGGCTTTAGCCGTGACCAGGTTCTGATTATAAATAATGTTAATGCGATAAACAACCCTGAAATCCTGAAACGGGAAATTAAACAATTACCAGGCGTTGAAGATGCCACTTTAACAAGCTTTTTACCTACAAGCAGCAGCAGGTACAGCAACATAATAGATCCCGGAACAAAAAGCGGCCCCTTTATGCAGTTTTGGTCTGTTGATGAAGATTATTTGAATACGATGGGAATGAAACTGAAAAAAGGCCGAAATTTCTCCAGACAGTTTTTAACGGATTCATCGGCAATGGTCATCAATGAAACAGCGGCCAAAATGTTCTTCAATGTTAATGAACCTTTAAACAAAACACTTTATAAATATAACGGGCCCGGAAATGAAGAAACAAAATATCACGTTATAGGCGTTGTAAAGGATTTTAATTTTTCTTCGCTAAGAGATAACGTTACCCCTTTGGTATTGATAATGGCACAGGACGGGAATGCATCATTAAGTGTTAAAGTAAATACCGGAAATTTACCCTTTCTAATGAAGCGGATAGAAAGCACGTGGAAGACTCTGGCACCCAACCTGTACTTGGAATATTCGTTTATGGACGACGATTTTAACGCCATGTATAGCAATGAACAACGCATGGTAAAACTATTCGTCATCTTCACTACCCTGGCCGTCATTATCGCCTGCCTGGGCCTTTTCGGCCTGGCAGCCTACGCAGCCGAACGGCGTAACCGCGAAATAAGCATACGCAAAGTGCTTGGCGCTAATGTATCGGGCCTGGTGGCCTTGCTAACAAAAGATTTTATCAAACTGGTTTTTATCGCTATTGTTATCGCAACCCCATTAGCGTGGCTCGTGATGCAAAAATGGCTACAGGGTTTTGCTTACCGCGATAATATCCACTGGTGGTTTTTTGCAGTAACTGCTTTGGGCGCTATTATTATTGCCTTTGTTACTATAAGCTTTCAATCCATAAAAGCGGCCATGGCCAACCCGGTGGATAGTTTAAGGAGCGAGTGAAAGCACGAGGTGATAGGGATTTGTGAGCTGAATAATTGTAGATTTGAAACAGCTTTCAGCGGCAAAAGCCTGGTTTTGTTTTTGCAAAACCCTTAATGAATATTTTATGAAACAGGATACTATAAAAATATTTGAGGATAAAAAAGTCCGCACCGTTTGGGATGTAGGGCTGGAGAAATGGTACTTTTCAATTATAGATGTAATTGAAGTTTTGACCGATAATAAAAGGCCCCGGAAATACTGGAGCGACTTAAAAACAAAACTTCAAAAAGAAGGCAGTGAGTTGTCCGAAAAAATCGGACAACTGAAAATACACTCTAAAGATGGTAAGGCATATAAAACCGATGTTGCCGATACGGTACAGTTTTTTAGGCTCATACAATCAATCCCATCCCCAAAGGCAGAGCCTTTTAAACTTTGGATAGCAAAAATTGCGGCTGAACGGTTAGACGAAATGCAAGACCCCGAATTGACCATTGATAGGGCATTGGAACAATATTTACTTTTGGGTTAACTGCATTAAATGCTAAAACCACTTTGCAACTAAAAAAAGGCAATAAGGGTATCATCAAATAAGCCCTATTGGGACTATATGTACCATCTTTACACCTGCGCATTTATTATATTAGCCCCATGCAAGCCATAATCATCACCCACCCCGGCGGCCCGGAAGTTTTAAAAATAAAAGAGCGCCCAATACCAAACTATTCACCCGATGAGGTACTGGTAAAAGTTTCCGCCGCCGGTGTAAACCGCCCTGATGTTTCACAGCGCAAGGGCAATTACCCGCCCCCGCGCGGCGCATCGCCGGATATCCCCGGACTTGAAATTGCCGGAACTATTGTTGAAACGGGCGCTAATGTTACCCGGTGGAAAACCGGCGATAAAATCTGCGCCCTGGTGACCGGGGGCGGTTATGCTGAATATTGTATTGCACCCGAAGGACAATGCCTGCCCGTGCCAGGTAACCTCACCTTTGCAGAAGCTGCCTCCCTGCCCGAAACTTTTTTTACCGTTTGGAGCAATGTATTTGACCGGGGACATTTAAAGACAGGCGAAACGCTGCTGGTACATGGCGGCTCGAGCGGCATTGGTGTGGCGGCCATCCAAATGGCAAGCGCATTGGGTTCTATGGTGTATGTTACAGCAGGCAGTGATGAAAAATGCCGGTTTTGCGAAAACTTAGGCGCTGCCAAAGCCATCAATTATAAAACAGAAAACTTTGCCGAAGTAATTAAACAGGTTACTAACGGAAAAGGCGTGGACGTAATTTTAGACA
>DATCES010000022.1:0-8972 GCA_036509935.1 Mucilaginibacter sp. | reverse complement strand
TTTCAACTGATCCGCTATACCGTAAATACCATCATAACCAAATCACATTTAGCTTGATATACGCTTTTACCGAAAACTTTATGCTGCCTTTTTCACATGATGAGGTGGTATATGGAAAAGGCTCCATGCTGCGGAAAATGCCGGGGGATGAGTGGCAGCAGTTTGCCAATTTGCGCCTGCTGTACAGCTATATGTTTACCCATCCCGGCACCAAACTGCTTTTTATGGGCGCCGAATTTGGTCAGGGAAATGAGTGGAATTACCAAAACTCCTTAGACTGGCATGTGCTTGAATATCCAAACCACCAGGGTATAAAAGAAGTGGTTAAAGCCTTAAACCAACTTTATAAAGACGAACCTGCATTATACGAAAGGGGCTTTGAATGGGGTAGCTTTGAATGGGTTGACGGCGGCAACGCTGCTGACTCGATACTGATTTATAACCGTAAAGGGCATGATGACGCGAATGAACTTGTAGTTATTTTAAACATGACCCCTATCCCCCATTATAATTACAGGGTGGGCGTACCTTCAAAAGGTAAATGGGACGAAATATTTAATTCGGATTCGAAAAAATTCTGGGGGGGCGGGCTTGAAAATACTGAACAGGTTAGTACAGAATTGGTTAATTGGCATGGGCGCAGTAATTCTATCACTATAACAATTCCCCCTTTAGGGGCAACAATATTTAAAAAAGCAAAAGATGTTCCCCGAAAATATGAATTGAAACGATAATTTGATTTTGCATACTGGTTTATTTTTAATTTTAAGATAACTTTTTATTTTCAATAGCGTAAAAGGAGTTGTTGATTTTTTAAACAGTCAATTTTATGTTATGAATCCTAAATATCGTTCTATCTATTTGCTTTTGGGCTTCGCAGGCCTGGTATATTTATTTTACCATTTAATTGTCGACTTTTCCTTATGGGGTACACGTGGCCTTAACCCAGGTGTTATTTTGCTAATTGCTTTACCGGATTTTGCACTATTTTTCCTGGCTTATAAAACCTACCCGGTTGAAAATGAGGTAAAAAGGTAGCGTTAATATTCTTTTTTTAAAAGCGCCTGTAAATGTTGGGCACAGTTTAAAGAATATTAAAAGATTTGATTAGCTTTAAAGAAGCTAATTCAAATAATATGAACCCCAAATTTTTGATCCTGTATTTAATTGCGGCCTCACTGGCTTTAGTATTGGTAGTTTACCAGGTAATTAACACTTACCCAAACCTTAACATTGGCAGGCTTGCCCTTAATTCAATAATTTCTTTGTTTTTTTACTACCTCGCTTACAAAACTTACCACGAGAAAAAGGATAAGGAGTTAATGTAATAAGCATATCAACTATCAAAAATGTTTGCAGTTTCATCTTTGATAATACCAAGCATATAATCAATTTGCATTACAAAGCATAAAACGAAAACCGCTTGAAATATTAATATTAACAATTGGTGGGATATTCCCTTGATGGTGATCTTCTGAAAGTATACCTGGCTATTTATAAAAAGTCCCAGTAATAAGAAGATGGAGAAAAATATAAAGGCATATTTGATATTTCGCAATATACTTTTTCTTACAACTTCTTTATTGACCTTATACATAACTTGCGCTTCAAAATCAGCGTATGGCATTTTTAATTTACTTTGCCTGAGGGCCTTTGTTAACCTTGAATCAATATTTTCCATTCTGTATAATTATTGCTTTACTCTCTTTTGTCTTTGTATTATATGCAGCATGCTTTTACGGGCCCGGTGTAATAAAACCTTGATATTGGCCTCAGATAAACCAGTGATTGTGTGGATATCTCTTATACTTTCCTCCTCTAAATAAAATAAACGCAAAACCAAACTTTCATTTGGAAGCATTAATTTAAATGCCGAATTAATCAATTCGACATTATCACTTTCATCTAAAACATTTGAAAAATCGCCATCTGGAATATCAGCTTCATATATCTCATTAAAGGATAGAAATTCCTTCTTCAATTTTTTAACACGAAGCAAGGATTCATTCATAACAATCGTATAGAACCATGTTTTAAATCTGGATTGCTGATTAAACGATTTGATTCCTTTATATGCTTTTAAAAACGCATCTTGGGCGACTTCCTGGGCTATAAAATCATCTTTAACAATTGATACTGCTATTGTAAATGCCATATCCTGATAGGTTTTAATAAAATACCTGAAAGCAGACTCATCGCCATCGGTTAATCTCTTAAGGTAAATTAGTTCCTGATCTTGACTATTTGCCATTTATATTTCCAACATTATTTGCTATAACCATGGAAATACCCCCACAGATTCCTAAAATTGCTAATGGAAGAGTATCACCTCTTAACATGTTATTCGAAGAAAGTATTGTAATAATTACAAGGCCAATACTTAAACCGATCAAAACAATCCCAATTTTCAAGAAATGGGACTTGCCTTTATTATTTGAAAAAAGAAGTATCTTATCATCTACCCCTTTTTCTATCATAAGTAAACGTTCCTTGTGTCTCGCTTTATGTGAAAAGTACCATGCTAAAAATAAGCATAAAATAAAACTAACTAATAATAGTGTGACAATTAATTGATTTTCCATGTTGTTATTATTTTGTTTATCAATTAGATTATAATCCCAATTTAAAGGTTACAAATATTTTTTCTTAAACAAGATTAATGAGGTTTGCTATAAGTCTATTTATCAGTATTGGTACAGCAGCGCAAATCCTGAAAGCCCACTGAAGATCATTTGGTGATGTCAGCGGGACGCTGACAAGGAGTTAATGTAACAAAGAGGACCCTGCGTTCTTTCTGGCATATTACAGCGCAGGGTCCCGTTCCGGAGACCCTGCGGAGGCAAATGGCTGGTTAAGCTGACATACCTGGGTTTTGGGCGGCGGCAGGGGTAAAATGCGGACTAATTTGAGATTCAGGAAGTTTTAGAAACCCCTGAATATTTTCAAAATATTTGTAAGTTTAGACCATTCTTTTAATCATTCACTATGTCATTTGAGTGTTGCCGAGAAAACTTACACAATAGAAATGCTGGATTATCCATGAGGAACTACAACTTTTATGTTTACATCACTACCAACCCTGATAAAACATCTTTGTACATCGGGGTAACGAACGATTTAACCCGGCGTTTATATGAACATAAAGAAAACAGAGGTAATAGTAATTCATTTGCCGGGAAATATTATTGCTATAATTTAGTTTACTATGAGCATTTTACCCACATAAATCATGCAATTGAAAGGGAAAAGGAAATAAAAAAATGGCGAAGAGAAAAGAAAAACAACTTGATAGCGACCGTAAATCCCGAATGGAAGTTTTTGAGCGATGAGGAAAATGAGTAAAGCCCAATCAACCCCATGTCATTCCGAGCCCCAACCACCTGTCATTTCGAACGAGGTACGAGGAGAAAACTTGTACACTATGCAAAGCGCGGTATGCAAGTCGCAAATGCATAACGGTTATGCACATCGTATAAGTTCTCTCACTATCGTTCGAGATGACAGGTGGTTTTTACCCTGCGTTCCGATGTGCATTGTCCAGCGCAGGGTCCCCGTTGGGAGACCCTGCGGAGGCAGGAAAATCAGCAAATTGTCAAGAATGTCATAAAAATGCCGCATGTAAACCGTTGTAGGTGTGATTGCATCAGATGTAATTTTACAGGATAAATTTTTAATAAATTATTATGAACAAAATCGGGGAAAAAATCAAAGAACTAAGAAAGAAAAAAGGACTATCTCAAGAAGAGCTGGCTGAATCAGCATGTGTTAATTTAAGAACAATTCAACGAATTGAGAATAATGAAAGTGAACCTCGTGGTCATACCCTGAATCAGATCTGTAGGGCCCTTGACGTAAACGTGGAGGAAATCTTAGATTATGGAAAACAGACTGACAATAATTATCTGATTTTTCTCCATCTTTCTGTTATGTCTTGTTTATTGTTTCCTCTTGGGAATATAATTCTACCAATGATTTTATGGATGACGAAAAAAGACAAAATAATTGGCCTAAATGAAGCTGGAATAAATCTTATGAATTATCAAATTATTTGGACAGCTTTTTTGTTTCTGTCAATGATTTTCTATGTTCTTACAGGTATTTTTAGTATTTTATTTCTCATGTTCATAGGTCTATTTCTGTTGAATATAATTCTTCCACTTTATTTTGCTTTTAAAATAAATAATGGAGAAACAGGGAAAAAGTATCCGACATTAATAAAACTAATAAAATAACTGGTGGTAATTACAGCTATTTATCATCCTCTGCCTCTCGCAGAGGGTCCTGCGTTCCGGCGGCCATTATCCAGCGCAGGGTCCCCGTTGGGAGACCCTGCGGAGACATGGCTTCGATTTTTAACGTTTGCTACCCTTCAATCCTAATATCATATTTAGCCAATAACCCCGGCAAACCATGCACAGAAAACCTGGCTTTTTTTAGATTATTTATATCCGGGTCGATGATGAAGTTATACGAGGTTCGGAAGTCGGCATTTTTTAATGTGCTGCGGTTAAAAAACGCCCGGTTGAGGTTGCAATTGATGAATTGGGTATCAGTAAGATCAGCTTCGGTAAAATCTGTTTCAACCAGGGAACAATCAGTAAATTTTGCGCCTTTGTTTTTCTTTTTGTAGAAGATGGCATTATCCAGGATACAGTTAGTGAAATTCACCTCGAACAAAAAGTCGCGGCTTTTGCTGAAATCGGCGCCGCTTAATTTGCAATCCTTAAATTGTATATTTTGCAAACCGCTATCTGATAACCTAATGAGCGACAGGTTACAACCCTGGAAAAAGCAATCAATAAAAACCATCCCCGAAAGGTCAGCATACGAAAGGTCACAGTTTATAAAACTACAGTTTTCGAATGTGCGCCTGGGGCCGATGAAAGCTTCTGCTGTTATTTTGGTGAAGGTTTTGTTTTCGGTAATTTCGGGGATCATGGTGCAAAGTAAAACATTTTACGAAATCTCTAACGTCTCCGAAGGAGTCCTTTGGACAAATCTCTGACCACTAACTCACATATTCCTCCTGTACTGCCCCCCTACCTCATACAAAGCATGGGAAATTTGCCCGATTGAGCAATACTTGCACGCTTCCATCAAACTTTCAAAAATATTCTCCCCGGCAATTGCGGTCTTTTGCAGGTTATTTAATAGTTGAGGGATGATTTGCTCATTACGGCGCTGAAACTCATGCAAAGCTTCAATCTGGAATTGTTTTTCCTCTTCAGTAGCGCGGATGACCTCAGATGGCACTATAGTTGGTGACCCTTTTTTATTGAGGAAGGTATTTACGCCTATAATGGGGTATTCGCCGGTATGTTTCAGCGTTTCGTAGTAAAGGGATTCTTCCTGTATCCTGCTGCGCTGGTACATGGTTTCCATAGCGCCCAATACGCCGCCACGGTCGTTAATGGCTTTAAATTCGGCCATTACGGCTTCTTCTACCAGGTCGGTCAGTTCTTCAATAATGAAAGCCCCCTGTATCGGGTTCTCATTTTTGGCGAGGCCCAGTTCCCGGTTGATGATCAGTTGGATTGCCATCGCCCGGCGTACCGATTCTTCGGTCGGGGTGGTTATGGCCTCATCGTACGCATTGGTATGCAGCGAATTGCAGTTATCGTAAATGGCGTACAAAGCCTGCAAAGTGGTGCGGATATCGTTAAAATCAATCTCCTGCGCATGCAGTGAACGACCGCTGGTTTGGATATGGTATTTCAGTTTTTGCGAGCGGTCGTTCCCCTTGTATTTGTTTTTTATAGCCTTTGCCCAGATGCGCCGGGCCACGCGGCCAATAACCGAATATTCAGGATCAATGCCATTCGAGAAAAAGAACGATAGGTTTGGCGCAAAATCATCAATATGCATCCCCCGGCTAAGGTAGTACTCCACGTAAGTAAAGCCGTTTGATAAAGTGAAGGCAAGCTGCGTAACAGGATTTGCCCCGGCCTCGGCGATATGGTACCCCGATATGGAAACCGAATAAAAGTTGCGGACCTTTTCATCGATAAAGTACTGTTGTATATCGCCCATCATCCGCAAAGCAAATTCGGTGGAGAAGATGCAGGTATTTTGGGCCTGGTCCTCTTTTAAAATATCCGCCTGCACCGTACCGCGTACGGTGGAGATAGCATGGGCTTTGATCTTTTGGTACACATCAACGGGTAAAACCTGGTCGCCTGTAAGGCCGAGCAGCATAAGGCCGAGGCCGTTGTTGCCGGTGGGGAGTCCACCAGCCCCCTCTAAATCTCCCCCGGTAGGGGAGACTTTAACTTCGCTATTTTTTAAGTCCTCCCCAACCGGGGGAGGATTTAGGTGGGGGCTATATTTTGGCCGTGCCAACCCTTTATCATCATACAACTCCTTAAACTTCGCCTCAACCAAATGTTCCAGTTTGTGCGCTGCGATATATTTCTCGCATTGCTGGTCGATAGCGGCGTTCATAAAAAAACCCAGCAGCATTGGTGCAGGCCCGTTTATGGTCATTGATACCGATGTGGAAGCATGGCACAGGTCAAAACCCGAATACAGTTTTTTGGCATCATCAAGTGTCGCTATGCTCACGCCGGAATTGCCTATTTTACCATAAATATCAGGCCGGGTGTGCGGGTCTTCACCATATAAAGTAACCGAATCAAACGCGGTTGACAACCGGTGCGCAGGTTGCCCCAGCGACACATAATGAAAACGCTTGTTTGTCCGCTCGGGGCCGCCCTCGCCCGCGAACATCCTTGTAGGGTCCTCCCCTTCGCGCTTCAGCGGGAATACGCCCGCGGTATACGGAAATTCGCCCGGCAAATTTTCGGTAAGCAGCCAGCGTAAAATATCCCCCCAGGCTTCATATTTGGGCAAAGCAATTTTGGGGATACGCAATTGCGAAAGCGATGTATAATAAAGCGGCTGTTTTATCTCTTTATCCCGCACTTTATAAATAAAGTTTTCGGCAGTATATTGTTTAATAGTTTCGGGCCATTGTTTCAGCAGGCGTTTGCATTCGGGGTGTAAGTGTTCTTCGAGGTGTTTTTGAATCTCCCGTAGAGACGCAATACTTTGCGTCTCGGAATTCAAATGCCCGGTTGGAGACGCAAAGTATTGCGTCTCTACCAATTCTATCGTACCCTGCACCTGGTACAACTGCTGCGCAATTTTACATTGCCCGTTCACCCATTGTTTATATGCCTGGCTGCTTTCAACAATTTCGGACAAATAACGGACCCTGTCAGGCGGGATGATGTATATTTTTTCAGATTCACCTAACACCTTAGGCGCAAGAGACGCAAGAGACGCAAAGTATTGCGTCTCTACAAAGTCAACCCCTGTTTTTGCTTTGATCATTTTCATCAATTCTGCAAACAAGGTATTCATGCCGGGGTCGTTAAATTGCGATGCCATTGTGCCATAAACCGGGATGTCTTCGTCTTTGGCGGTAAAAAGCTGGTGGTTGCGTTTGTATTGCTTGCGCACATCGCGAATGGCATCCAGCGCGCCGCGTTTGTCAAATTTATTAAGGGCCACCATGTCGGCAAAATCCAGCATGTCTATCTTTTCCAACTGGGTGGCAGCGCCGAATTCCGGCGTCATTACATATAACGACAAATCGCAGTAATCGGTAATCATTGTATCCGACTGCCCTATGCCGGAGGTCTCCACAATGATGAGGTCGTAACCGGCGGCTTTGCAGATGTCGATACTTTCCTGTACATGCTTTGATAAAGCAAGGTTGGCCTGCCTGGTTGCCAGGGAACGCATATAAACCCGCGGGCTATTAATGGCGTTCATCCTTATCCTGTCGCCCAATAAAGCGCCGCCGGTTTTGCGTTTGGAGGGATCGACAGAGATAATGGCCAGCGTTTTATCAGTTCCCATCAAAAACCGCCGTACTATTTCATCCACTAATGATGATTTCCCCGACCCGCCTGTGCCTGTGATCCCGATAACGGGCGTATGGCTGGTATTAATTATTTTGTGTACTTCGGTTAAAAAGCGACCGGCCTCTTTTGGGTAGTTTTCTACAATACTTATTGCAGTAGCAATAGATTTTATGTCTTTTTCGGGCAAGTGTTTAAGCTCGCCGTTCAGTTTTATTTTGTTCTGGAAGTCGCATTGCCGCAGCATATCGTTAATCATGCCCTGCAAGCCCATGGTGCGGCCATCATCGGGCGAATAAATGCGGGTGATGCCATAATCCTGTAATTCTTTAATCTCGTGGGGCAAAAACACGCCGCCGCCGCCGCCAAATATCTTAATATGACCTGTTCCGCGTTCTTTCAGCAGGTCGTACATATATTTAAAATACTCCACATGCCCGCCCTGGTAGCTGGTTAAGGCAATACCCTGCACATCTTCCTGTATGGCGCAGTTCACCACTTCCTCAACCGAGCGATTATGACCAAGATGTATTACCTCTGCCCCTGATGATTGCAAAATGCGGCGCATAATATTTATCGTTGCATCATGCCCATCGAATAACGAAGCAGCAGTTACAAAACGGATTTTGTATTTTGAATGATACGGGGCAATGCTTTCCATAGCGGGCAAAATTGGTGCAATGCAAAATTAACATAAATAAAACTGCAAAAACTATGCGTGTATTTATTTAGTTCATGGGTAATGGTTCATAGTTCATGGCGCATTTTTGCATGAACAGGCCTGCTAAAAAGCACTCCCTATCATACGCCGCCGGTAAGCTTAAACATAATCAGCCTTTAGTAAACGGTTACTCATAAAAAGGGTGATAATAAATGATGTTAACAGCAGCATCCCCACAAACTGGTGGATAATGGAATAATAAACCGCTGTTTTTAACATACTGTTCAATAAAGCCAATATCCCCATTGTAATTTGTAATCCTACCAATATCAGCGGCACGACGCGTAATTTATAAAGCCAGGAACCGGTCGGCATTTTCCCCGCTTTTATAAACCAAAATATAGTTATTAAACCGATGAGATATGCCAATAGACGGTGAATAAACT
>DATCES010000021.1:0-2390 GCA_036509935.1 Mucilaginibacter sp. | reverse complement strand
GTACGGGCGGATACGCAGGATAAGTTCCTGATGGAGGATGTGGATGTAATTGTTGCTACAATCGCCTTCGGCATGGGTATTGATAAACCAGATGTACGTTATGTGATCCATCATGATATGCCAAAAAGCATGGAGGGCTATTACCAGGAAACCGGTCGTTCGGGCCGTGATGGGGGGGAAGGCGTTTGTGTTGCTTTTTATTCAGAAAAAGATATTGACAAGCTTCAAAAGTTCATGAAGGACAAACCAGTTGCCGAACGCGAAATTGGTACCCAGATATTGAAAGAAGTGATTGACTATGCCGAATCATCGGTATGCCGGCGTAAACAGTTGCTGCATTACTTTGGTGAAAACTTTAATGATGCAGGTTGCAATAATATGTGCGATAACTGCTGCGGGCATAAAGAACATTTTGACGGGGAATTGCATTTGCATAAAGCCTTAAGCCTGATAAAAAAAATTGGCGAAAAATTTGACGATCGTTATATCATCAGCATCCTGATGGGGGAAGAGAATGTTCAAATAAAGAACTATGAGCATGACCTGCTCGATTATTACGGTTCGGGTAAGGAAGATGGCCTCAATTTGTGGAATTCGTTAATGAGGCAGGCTTTGCTGAATAACTTTTTATCAAAGGATATTGACCAGTATGGCCTATTACGGTTAACCAAAACAGGCAACGCTTTTATTGAAAACCCATACAGCATCCGTTTTGTTTTAAACAAGCCTATCGAAGCAACTGATGATGATGACAGCGAAGACGGCCCGAAACAAGGCGGCGGTGCATTAGATACTGAATTATTGCAAATGCTGAAGGATTTGCGTAAAAAACTGGCAAAACAAAAAGGATTGCCTCCGTTCGTCATATTTCAGGATCCTTCGTTGGAAGAAATGTGTACCCATTACCCTATCAGTGCCGATGAATTGAAACAAATTTCGGGCGTAGGGGCTGGAAAGGCGCTGAAGTTTGGCAAACCGTTTACGGACCTGATAGAGAAATATGTTGAGGAAAATGAAATTGACCGGCCTATTGATATGGTCATAAAAAGCGCCGCCAATAAATCTGCCCTTAAAGTTTTCATTATTCAAAATATTGACCGCCATTTGAATCTTGATGATATTGCCGCTTCCAAAGGACTTTCATACGAGGAGATACTGAAAGAAGTGGATACCATTGTTAACTCGGGTACTAAGCTTAACCTCAATTACTACATTGATGAAATTATTGACGAAGATAAACAGGAAGAAATATTTGATTATTTCCGCACTGCCGAAGCTGACTCGATAGATGACGCCCTTGCTGAATTAGGCAATGATGAATACACCCGCGAAGAAGTACAGTTGATGCGGATAAAGTTTTTATCAGAGATGGGGAATTAAAATAACCCAATCATATTTTTTCAACAGAGGTTCCTTATGGCTATGAAAATGAACGGGTAATGCAAATTGCTTATAAAATTTACCCGGCATTGCGTAACAGGATGCCGGAACCATGGCTTAAAGAGATTGATCGCCCGAGCAAAAAAAGAGCGGCAATATTGTCGAGGCCTTTACACATTCACTTGACAAAACGATGTATAAGGTTCCCTTAACGCCTAAAACTTACGTACCATCCGGATAGAAGCTGGCTAAAGTTAAGCAAGGAACCCACATTAATATTGTTAAGCCCGCAAAGGATGAAAAAGGCTATTATTATCAAGTGATCAGTGCTTTTTGGGCTTAAGAGTATCGATGTAAGACTTAGAACTATTTCACTACCCCTTCCACAAATACCGGTGTCTCCGCAACCTCAATTTTTAATTTGCCGTTTATGGTATTCACCTGGCTTTTATCCATAACATCAGCGCCGGTCTTCAAATGATAAATATTAGCTTTGTTGTCACTTCCTAAATCCAGGGTATAACTGCCCGTGCGCCCGGTTTCATCGGGGATCATTAACACATACATGGTTTTTTTGCCCATCTGGTACAAGTCAACCAAGGGATCTTTGCTGATGGTTTTTATATAATCATAATTGCCCATCAGCTTGCTGGTTTGTAAAATATAATCCGCTGCAGGGCGGCGTTTAATACCCTCATTAAGGCCTGATGTGGCGTATTGGGTGGTCCCGCCCGCATGGTCGTCAAAAAGCTGGTAAAAAAACACCCGTTTTATACCATACCGGATATAAAAGAGCGAGGTCCGCAATACCCAGTCGGCCTGGTTTTCGAGTATTGTTTTTTTGCCTATCGCTTCTGCTTTCTGGTAGCTTTCGGGGTTAATATCATAACCAGTTTCAGTAACCCATACTTCGGGGTGCTGTGGCAAACTGTTGGCCAGTTTTACAAAAGCATTGGCAATGCTGCCATCATTTGATAATTCGGGGGCAATGCCTGTGTGTGCCTGTTTAT
>DATCES010000020.1:0-2072 GCA_036509935.1 Mucilaginibacter sp. | reverse complement strand
CAAGAGGCCGTATCATAAATCAAATGATGCGGTCTTTATCTTTTCTGCCTATTAGTTTGATGATTTTTGTTTTTTGTTTGGTTTGGCAATCTCGAATAGTTTCAAGAGAAAAGCGGGTAAAAAGCGGCTTTTCAAGCAGCTTTTTTTCTTAGGTTTTGTGCGATAGCAAGTAAACCCCATTCAATCGCTACTTTTTCCTTACCACGGAGCATGAAGCGTCGGAACCCGTGGTTCTGTTTGATGTTTCCGAATACCGGCTCGACATCGAAACATCGTTTCTTTCGCCGTTCTATGCCTTCTTCGCTGTTTAATAGTTCGTAAGCTCTTTGTTTTTGACGCTGTAGGTTTTCATTGACCTCAATGATGCGGTTACCTTTTGATTTATGGCAGGCGCCGTTCAGCGGGCAATTCCCACAGTTTTTTACCTGGTATCTTTTTACATGCTGTTCAAACCCGGTGCTCGTTTTCCTGCTGTAATTACCAATGAAGTCCATCTGCTGGCCCATCGGGCAGATATAACAGTCCTTTTGCTGATTATAAAAAAGCTTATCCGAAGCAAAGGGGAATTTACTGTTATGGTTTTCATTTTGCTCTTTATCAAACATGCCATACTTTACAAAAGCAGTAACCTCTTTTTCTTCAAGCAATGTGTAATTTTCTTCTGAGCCATAGCCCGCATCTGCGGTAACTATTTTGGGTGCCTTACCGAAACTGGCTTGATGCTGCGCTATATGTGCCGGGAACGTAGTGGTATCAGTAGGGTTGGGGTGAATGGTATAATTAACAATGAATTGATTGGAAGTGGAGATCTGCACATTGTAACCCGGCTTTAACTGGCCATTTTTCATATGGTCTTCCTTCATGCGCATAAAGGTGGCATCGGTATCTGTTTTGCTGTAACTGTTCCTTTCTTTCAGTATGGCTTCCTGTTGCTCATATTTAGCGATGTTTACGGGATAGTTCTTAGTTACGTATTGAAGCTTAGCCTTAATCTTCTTATCTGTGTCCTCTTTGCCGGATAGTTTTTCATTGAGGTGATCTATCGTTTCCTTTACCTTCTGACTGTCAATCTCTGTAAAATCAGGCGGTTCAGGCATTTTGTCCTCATCGGCAGCGACCTGCTGTGCATACTGCCAAATTTCGGTCAGCTGCTTTTTCATTTTTTCTTTATTCGTCTGAATTGATTTTTTCCAGATAAAGGTGTACTTGTTCGCATTAGCTTCGATCTTGGTCCCATCCGTATTGATCTCATCAATACTTAACAGACCCTCATCGGCCAATAGCTTTACTACATCTTCAAAAACACTGCGCAACGCATGCTTCAGGCGAACGCCCCTAAACCGGTTAATGGTATTATGGTCAGGATAGCTCATCGAACTCAACCACATAAAATAGATACTTTCCTGGCACGCTGCGGCCAGTTTGCGGCTGGAATAAATATTGGTCACATAGCCATAAACCAATACTTTCAGCAACAACTGAGGGTGGTAACTGGAACTTCCTCTAATATGATAAGCTTTTAACAAAGGTTCAATATTGATCTTGTTGATCACCTCATTTACGACCCTAACCGGGTGACTCTGTGGGATTAACTGTTCCAGCGTTGGCGGAATAGCTAATATTTGCTGCTGATCATAGTGCTTGAAAACGGGTTGCCTGGCTGCCATATCTCATATATCTATATTATAAATATATGAAAATCAGACCATTATACCAAATAAAACACAGAAAATATCTCCCCAAAAAATACTCCCAAACTCCGTCATAAAAAAAGAGGCTGATCGTGATTTATGATACAGCCTCTTATTTCCAATCGAACACCTTATGCCATTTTTGACCTTTTTGAGACTTTAACAATTTAAATTGGATTTAAAGAGCCGTGATCAAATCTTATTATTTTAAGTGTGTTATTACCCTAAATTCAATCTTTACGAGCAAATGGTTGGCTTAACTTTATGACATTGAACCCGGCGCCATGTAAGGGCCGCTTTTTTTGCGGTTAAATTTGCCCGTTATAATTTGGGTCAAATTCCACAATCCATTCAATACCATATTTGTCTCTAAACATTCCG
>DATCES010000019.1:0-8267 GCA_036509935.1 Mucilaginibacter sp. | reverse complement strand
TGTAGGTAAAGAAAGTTATACCCCCATTGAAATAGGCGGGTTAGTGCAGGCTTTTGAATTTACTTTTGAGCTTGGGTGGAAGACTATTAAGGACTTTTTGTATGAACAAGGCCTGAACACTAATTATCCGCGGGAAACAATAAAGGAAGGTTTTAAAACCCAAATAATTGAAGACGGCCATACATGGCTGCAGATGCTCGAAAAACGGAACGAACTTTCACACACTTACAATTCGGCGACAGCTGAGCAAGCGGTGGAAGTTATTAAATATCAATATTACCAGGCTATTGAACAGGTGTATCATTTTTTTAAAGATAAAATAAATGAACAATAGCAGCTTGGGATTTAAAAATGGCGACCTGGAAACTATTGTTCAAACTATTTCAAAATTTCCTGAAATTAAACGGGCTGTAATTTTTGGATCAAGGGCAAAAGGAAGCTACCGGGCAGGCAGCGATGTTGACATTGCAGTATGGGCAATAAATAATGATGTAACCGGACAACTATCAGGAATTTTAAATGATGAAATTTTACTTCCTTATAAGTTTGATGTACTTAATTATGATAAAATTGACAACGAGGAATTGAAAGAACAAATTAAACAGGCCGGGATCGGGATATATCAAAAACAGCCACAAGACCAGTAGGGCAGGAATCAGTGTTCACTATCAAGGTTTAATATGACTAATATCATTCTTTAACCTCTTGATAATCGGGATTTTTATATCATCAAATCAGTTTGTTATGGTTATGATGATAAGAATAATTAACAGGTTTAAGGCAGGCAAAAGAATATATTTACTATTGGGGTTAAATTGCCTTATGTTATGTTTTTTTGTAAATGCAAATGCTGCTATTTCATGCACCGTCAATACGCACTCATTTTTAACAAATACAGATACCTCTGTTTCATCTGCTATACAATCACAGCTCGCTTACCATCAACAAGGCTTATATTATCCTCAATCTGTTGATCGGTTTTATAAACAAAATGGTTATAAACTTGCGTGGATTGCCCCCGATACGGTTAAAACACATGCTTCGGAAGCGATGTTGCTGCTTGATTGCGTTTTGCAGTTCGGTTTAAACTACGCGGATTACCACCCAAAGGAACTTACTTATGAAAAACTAAACTTATTAACGCAAAAGTCCGATAAGCAAAGTAACAGTGAAAAGGCCGGTTTTGATATGATGCTTACCGATGCGTTAATCACTTATATTAACCATTTGCACTATGGAAAGCTTAACCCTGTGTTTCCTGCCGCTAAAATTGATAGTGGGGATATTAACGGTTTTGATGCCAGTACAATTTTAACAAATGCGCTGGAACAAAAGAATTTTGATTTTATGAGGGTGGTATTAAGTGTTCAACCCCAATCTGTAGCATATAAAAAACTTCAATACCATTTGCACGTGTTAACCGGCCTATACACCGGCGACTGCTACGAAATACCAGGTAGCACTGTAAGGAAAATAGCGGTTAACCTGGAACGTATGCGCTGGATAAGCAGTGATGAAAAAACTTATATTGAAATTAATATTCCTTCGTATTCCTTAAAATTTCAGCAACCCGATACTTCGTGCCGGTTTAAAGTAATTGTTGGTAAACCAGGCACACCAACGCCAACGCTACAAAGCGCCATCAGTTATTTTACTACTGCACCTGAATGGAAAGTCCCTCAAAGTATATTTAGAAAAGAGATATTGCCCAGGGCGTTGATGGATATAAATTACCTTGCAAATAACCACATTGCAATTTATGATGCAAATGGAAATTATATTGAAGCTAACAAGGATATGCTTTTAAAGGTAAAAGAAAACGTTGAAAAATATCATGCAAGGCAATCTCCCGGATGTGGCAACAGCCTGGGCCTGATCGTGTTCCGTTTCCCCAATATATATGATATTTATCTTCATGATACTCCCGAACAAATGTTGTTTAAAAAGCAGGAAAGGGCATATAGCCATGGTTGTATCAGGGTTGAACACGCCGGAAAACTTGCCGATCTGTTATTAAAGAATGATGGTGCCAACAGCAAAATTACCATTCTGCACAAAGCTATAAGTGCTTATCAGCATAAAAGATTTATCTTAAAACCCCCCGTATCTATAAAGGTAACTTACTTTACCTGCGAAGTAGAGAAAGGCATACTGATTACTTATCCGGATATTTACAACCTTGATAAAAGCCTGGAAACGGCTTTATATAATATGGAACAGCCTTAATATACTAATTTTTGTTTAGTTGACTTATAAAACTTATCAGATGAAAAATATACTTATGCTTACCGATTTTTCGGAGGCCGCTGATAATGCAGCGGAATATGCCGCAAGGTTAGCCACAGCGCTAAAAGCGAACATAATCTTATTCCATACCATCAATGTTCCGGAAGCAGCCCTGGTATCTTCAATAATTGACGAACCCCGGGAAGAGGATGAACATTCAGTTAAAGAAGCCTTAATGAAACTTGAAATATTAACCAAAAAACTCCATATCGTTTTAAAAGAAGAGACAGATCATGAAACTCAGTTAAGTTTTTTTGCTCAAACAGGTAGTATTAAATGCTGCATTAATAAGGTAGCCGCTGATCATAAAATTGATCTTATTGTTTTTGGGGCGCGTCAATACAATGAGTTCCCGGGCTTTTTATTCGGTCTTAATATTATGGGCGTGGTCGATGCCTCCCCCTGTCCGGTTTTATTGGTACACCAACATACCTTATACCGGCCAATAAAAAATATTTTCTATGTTACCGATGTCCGGTATAGCGATTTAAAGGTAGTAACACTCGTAACAAATTTTGCCAGGCTATTAAGGTCTGATGTTTCCCTGCTGCATGTTGGTACTGATGGATTGCCCGCTCTTTTAAATGAAGAAGCTGAGGCTATATTTCTGGATACAATTGCATCAGGCATTAGTTATAAACATCTGACCTATTACAATACCAATAGCATGGATACTCAATCCGCTTTTCGCAGCATAATTGAAAAGCATTCCATGGATATATTGGCAATAGCCCATAAAAAGCATCATTTTTTTAATTATCTTTTCAAAAAAAATCTGGAAAGGGATCCGGCTGTTTTTACGCAGATACCAATATTAATTATACCTGATAACTAACGGTTATTTCAAAAACGCACTTGTTTTTGTTCTATTTTAAATATGAACGAATCAGAAATTGTTTTTCTTGGCGGTCCGCAATCGCGATGGAGAGAACTTAAGTTCACCATTCAAACCATGTTTGAACTCATCAAGGGCTTTCGCGCATTGCATTTTTTAGGGCCGTGCATTACTGTTTTTGGTTCGGCACGCTTTAAAGAGGACCACCCCTACTATGAATTAACCCGCAAAGCGGCGGCGGCCTTTGCTAAATTAGGGTTTACCATACTAACCGGCGGGGGCCCGGGCTTAATGGAAGCAGCCAACCGGGGTGCAAAAGATGTTAACGGACGGTCAGTTGGTTGCAATATTGAACTCCCGGTAGAACAGAAACCTAATCAATACCTGGATAAATGGATTTATATACGGCACTTTTTTATCCGTAAAATTCTGCTGGTTAAATACTCATTTGCCTTTGTGGTGATGCCCGGTGGCTTCGGAACACTGGACGAATATTTCGAAGCCGTAACTTTAATACAAACCCACAAGATCAAAGATTTCCCGATCATTATTTTCGGCACAGAATACCACAAGGCGCTAATTGAGCATATTGAAGAAATGAAACAAAACGCAACCATTAGTGCCGATGATGCCCATTTATTTATGGTTACAGATAGTATTGATGCGGCTGTTGACCTGATCATTAAGAAAAGCATTAAACAATTTAACCTTAAGCCAAAAAATAAAATTAAACCATTTAAATGGCTTTTTGAACGTGTATAATAAAGATCATAGTGATGCCAACTATTTGTTTCGTATTAAATTATATAAATGTTCGGCATCCTCCTTTATACACAATTCGGTGCCGGGGTTCATAGTAGCCGCAGAGCCGCAAGCCACACCGTAGTGGACCGCTTCTGTCAAACTTTTATTAAAATTAATAACATATATTAGATCGGAAGTGCAACCACGTTTCCACAACTGATGGAATAAATGTAGGCTGGGATTTGTTTAGTCCTATTATCTCTCGTAAATTCGCGCTAACAATATCCTTGATCTTGCCAAGTGCGTTGAAATTTGAATTAAGCATACAAATTTCTATCGCCTTTTTTGTTTTTAACTTACAGTAGTTCTCCACTTTTTAACATTGAAAAGTTATCGGACTATTGTGCAACAATTCTTAGCGAAATATTATGAAACAAATTTATTGCATCTTACTGCTTATGGGTTCCGTAACCTTTACTTATGCGCAGGAGCAGCCAATCCCTTTGTATCCAAACGGGATCCCTGGCGCTAAACCAACGCCCGCCGCTTACGTTGAGAAAATGACGAAGAGCGATGATGAGTGGGTTACAATGGTGAGCGTTCCTACCATCACCCCTTTCATTCCCGAAAAAGGCACAGCCAATGGTACAGCTATAATTATTTTTCCGGGGGGGGGATACGCAGGGCTGGCCATTGACAAGGAAGGATATAAAGTTGCCAGGGCGTTTAATAAATTCGGGGTAACCGCTTTTGTTGTAAAATACCGTTTGCCAGCCGATGATATTATGGTTGATAAAACCATTGGCCCCTTACAGGATGCGCAGCAGGCAGTTTTAATGGTACGGCAGCATGCGGCCGGATGGGGAATAAAGGCGGATAAGATAGGGATCATAGGCTTTTCGGCCGGCGGGCACCTGGCCTCCACAGAGGGGACACATTTTGACAAGCTGGTAATTGAGGATAAAGAAAATATAAGCGTGCGCCCCGACTTTATGGTATTGATTTACCCGGTAATCACTTTTGGCCCCATGGCGCATATAGGTTCACGCGAAAACCTGGCAGGCAAAAACCCATCCGCTGACGTGTTGAATCTTTACAGCAATGAAAAGCAGGTAACAGCCAATACGCCGCCTACCTTTTTGGTACAGGCAGGAGATGACGATGTAGTACCGGTACAAAACAGCCTGATGTTTTACGATGCTTTGCTAAACTCAAAAGTTAAAGCCGAAATGCATATTTTCCAGGCAGGTGGCCATGGTTTTGGGTTGAATAATCCCCAAAGCAAGGATAAATGGATAGACTGGTGCAAAAACTGGCTGGATGAGAATGGGTTTTTGTAGGTTGCCTTTTTAGTCCGGAATAAATGTATCTGTTATTCTTTCTTAACTTGGCCCGCAGGCAGTTATTTCAGATCCAATGGTACAAACACTGAATAAATAATTTTGAAGCACTGCTTGAAAAACAAAAAAATAAATTAAAACAACTTATTTAAATTACGTTCTTATCTGTTTTAATGATAGAAATATCCAGGGGCTTAAAACCATTTATAAACTTTACACTGTTTTTGTATTTAGCATTCATAAGCTATTCAGTAATAGGCAAGCCGCCAACACCTGCCTTTAAATTTAAAACGGTTGTTATCGATGCCGGGCATGGCGGTAAAGATCCCGGCGCACATGGCGCCTATTCTTTAGAAAAAAATGTAGCGCTGGCTATAGCAAAAAAAGTACAGCATCTTATAAACAACGATATGCCGGATATAAATGTGGTGATGACCCGTACCAACGACAGGTTTGTTGAATTAAACCGGCGGTCGGAAATTGCCAATGAAAACAAGGCGAACCTGTTTATTTCCATCCATTGTAACTCATCGCCCGAAGGGACAGCTGAAAAATCCGGTAAAGAAAAAGGCGTGCTGATTTTAGTTTACGGTTTTCACCGTAAAGAGGAACAAATGGAAGCGCTACGGGAAAACGCCTCGATATACATTGAAAAGGATTACCAGAAAAATTATGCCGGGTATAATGAAAAAGACCCTACGGCCTTAATAGTGTTAAATGCGTTTATGCAAAAATACCGCAAACAAAGTATTTTATTTGGCGAAATATTAAACAAGGAGTTTGTAAATAATGACGGCCGTAAAAGCCTGGGCGTTAAAGAACAGGGGGTGTTGGTTTTGGCCCATAGCGCAATGCCTGCTGTTTTAGTTGAAACCGGCTATATTAATAATCCCCGTGAAGAGAAATACTTAAATTCAAAAAGCGGTCAGGATGAAATTGCCCATTCGATAGTGCGTGCAATAAAAACCTACAGGCAAAAAATCGGAACGCCCTAAATAACTTTTTTGGAATTACCCGACCTTGAACATCAGGACATCGAAACAGCATTAAAATATGCCGGCAATACACCCGGACACACCATTATTGAACCTTCGCCATTTTTTAATGTCAAAAAATAAAAATCCTGTATCAATTTTCAGACATTGACGTTTTGGCTGCATAATTTATTTCCGAACTATGCAACCCCTTAATACCTGTAATATTCCGGCTTAAATGGCCCGTCAACAGTTACGCCAATGTATTCGGCCTGATCCTGATCTAAAACTTCCAGTTCAACGCCAATTTTTGCAAGGTGCAACCGGGCGACTTTCTCATCAAGGTGTTTTGGAAGGGTATAAACTTTGTTTTCGTATTGGGCGCCATTGTTCCAAAGCTCTAACTGCGCCAGGGTTTGGTTAGTAAACGAGTTGCTCATTACAAAGCTTGGGTGCCCTGTAGCGCAGCCTAAGTTTACCAAACGCCCTTCGGCCAATATGATCAGGTCCTTGCCATTAATGGTATATTTATCAACCTGTGGTTTAATTTCAATTTTGGTATTACCGTAGGTGCCGTTTAACCAGGCCATGTCAATTTCGTTATCAAAATGGCCTATGTTACAAACAATGGCTTTATCTTTCAATGCACGGAAATGGCTTTCGCGAACGATGTTTTTATTCCCTGTAGCAGTAACCACTATATCAGCCTCTGTAATGGCAGTTGAAAGTTTTTTTACTTCAAAGCCTTCCATGGCGGCCTGTAGGGCGCAGATCGGATCAATTTCGGTTACAATAACACGAACGCCTGCATTGCGTAACGAATCTGCCGAACCTTTGCCTACATCGCCGTAACCGCAAACAACAGCCACTTTGCCGGCCATCATTATATCGGTAGCACGGCGGATTGCATCAACCAGGGATTCGCGGCAGCCATATTTGTTATCAAATTTCGATTTGGTAACCGAATCGTTCACATTAATTGCTGGCATTGGTAATGTTCCGGCTTTCATGCGCTCATATAAACGGTGCACACCTGTGGTTGTTTCTTCCGATAAACCTTTAATGCCGGGGATCAGTTCAGGGAACCTGTCCAAAACCATATTGGTCAGGTCGCCGCCGTCATCTAAAATCATGTTCAAGGGTTTGCGGTCCTCCCCGAAAAATAAGGTTTGTTCAATGCACCAGTCAAACTCTTCGGCGTTCATGCCTTTCCAGGCATAAACCGAACCGCCTGCGGCGGCTATTGCGGCAGCGGCATGGTCCTGTGTTGAAAATATGTTACATGACGACCAGGTAACTTCGGCGCCAAGTTCTACCAATGTTTCTATCAAAACAGCGGTTTGGATGGTCATGTGCAGGCACCCGGCAATACGGGCGCCTTTTAATGCTTTTGATGGGCCGTACTCTTTGCGTAATGCCATTAAGCCCGGCATTTCGGCCTCGGCTAATTGTATTTCTTTGCGGCCCCAGGGAGCCAATGAAAAGTCTTTTACTTTGTATTTAACGTAAGCAGTTTCTACTTCTGACATAGGATTACCAGTTTTTATGCAAAACTAAGATATAATCTTATGAAAATGAAATGTCTTTTCGAATTGCTGATACAGCCCGTTCTGTATGTTTGCGATAAGTGAATAGTTGCCCTGGTAGCCTTGGTTAACAGAATTGAGAGAAAATACCATTAAGATTAATGAGGGGGTAATTGCCTGATTATTTCTTAATTTGGCAACAAATCAAATTGATCTTAAGAAATGGAATTACCCCTATTTACAGACCCGAGGCTGTTGGATGATATAAAAAAATTCACCAGGGTAAAAACTATCAACGCAGGCGCCACATTAATAACACCCGGTGATAAAATTGTTTTTGTACCGATTGTACTAAAAGGCGTTTTACGCATTATCAGGCAGGGGAGCGGTGACAAAGAAATATTTTTATACCACCTGTACCCCGGGCAAACCTGTGCCATGGCTATAAATTGCTGCCAGGCCAATAAAATAAGTCCGGTTAGGGCAATAGCCGAAGATGATACCGAAGTGCTGCAGGTGCCGGTAAATTTGATTGATGACTGGTTTAAATATCCCGAATGGA
>DATCES010000018.1:0-4500 GCA_036509935.1 Mucilaginibacter sp. | reverse complement strand
CGGGAAATCGGCCCTTACCAAAATAAGGTGGCCGACCGCGTAATTTTCAAATGTGGCGTTTTCCAATATTTCTTTCCGTTCCCTTATGCAGGGCCCGCACCAGTCGGATCCCGAAAAATTAATCAGTATCAGTTTATGTGTTTTTGCGGCTTCGGTTGTGGCTTCATGAAAATCACCCAGCCAGCTAACCGAGGCAAAAAGATTAAAGATAAAAAAAGCGGTTAATAGTTTCATGCTAAAATTTTATATTATAGTTTATATACGTATCCCTTCGGGATTTATTATAACAAAATAACTTCATGATTCTGAAGTTGAAATGAAATCGGCTTTATTTAACAGTTTTTAACAAATTGTTTTTATTTTCAAAAAAATATAAATTAATTTTTGAAGAACAGGTCATTCCTTCTATATTTGCAATCCCAAAACGAAGGGAGTTTAGCTCAGCTGGTTCAGAGCATCTGCCTTACAAGCAGAGGGTCACTGGTTCGAACCCAGTAACTCCCACTTACTAATCAGGCACTTACGGTATAAAAACCATAAGTGCTTTTTTATTTGCATACAATTTGCATACAAATTTTGTTGTCAATGTTTAGGTTTTTTTATTGATTTGACTTGACATAAGTAACCTCATTTATGTCTAACTTTATAGAACACATTTAACAACCCCGATCTATTTAAAACAATGCTCGATTTAAAAAAGAAACTTAGAATTGAAGTATCAGAGAATTGTTCGGGTATTATTTTAAATGAAGATGATATTTTATCAGTTAAAGAAAAGCATTATTATGTTATACCAGTTACTTTAGATGGAGATGCTCCGAAGGAATTTATAAAATTATATCATTATTGCGAAGATAGTGGCGTTAAAAAGGTAAACACAAATACGTGGGATTCATATATAGCTAAGGCAGCTGAAAAGTGGTATCCACACGAATCTGTTGTTGAATATATGATTAATAGGATTGGTCAAGTGCTGGATTTGAGAATGAATGAAACAGCGTTATTTAAAATAAATACTCAAATTAGATTTTTAAGCAAATACTTTCTTAAAAAAAATGAAATATTAATTCATGGGGCTGAAATATGTGGAAGTTATTTGAACGATAATGCTTTCGCTGAATTGATTGCAAACAATCTAAAAGAATCAAGAGCGTTATTTACATTCGAATTTTTAACGAATGCGATCAAGTACACTTTTCCAGACAATTACAATGAGATACTTAATGATTTAGTTAGGTTAATAACTTTTGATGCGTTAACAGGTAACAATGATAGGCATTTTTATAACTGGGGAATAATCACAAACACAAAAAAGGACAAACAGGTTCCTAAGTTCGCTCCTATTTATGATTCAGCCAGGGGTTTATTTTGGAATGAAAGTGACGATAATATTAAAATCATTAAAAAAAACTTGAAGAGTAATAATAAATTTGAAACATATTTAAAAAATGCCTGTCCTAGAATAAGTGTTGAAGGAAACAGTAAGATTAATCACTTTGGCTTAATTGATTATCTAAAAAATAACAATGAGCATTATAAGTTGATAATTGAGGAAATTGCATCTGTAGAAAATGAAAAGAATGTATACAATATGCTAAATAAAGAATTTTTACGTTTTTTTATTTCAGAAAGAAACGAATTGATTTTGTTATTATTAAAAGAAAGATTTAAAAAAGTAAGGGGGGAATAATATGCTAAATCTCATAAAACGATGGTTTAATAAAAACGGCGAAGATGTAAAGTTCCATCTTCCGAAAAATGAAAATGCCACTTTTATATTAAAAGTAGATAAATTAGAAATTGGAACTCTTCATTGCGAAAATGGTGTATGGGAGTTTAAATATACAGAAGAGTTTAAGACGCGTCCAGAATATAATAGAATTACCGAATTTTCAGATTTAAACAAAGTTTATCGAAATGATACCTTGTGGCCATTTTTTCAAACTCGCATTCCTGGTTTAAAACAACCAGCAGTAATGGAAATATTAAAAAAAGAAAATATTGACGTAGAAAATGAATACCAATTGTTAAAACGATTTGGGAAAAAAACCATATCAAATCCTTATCAATTAGAGCCGGTTTAATTTCGTCTGTCAATTTGAATATAAAAGGCTGTAGAGTTTCTATGGCCTTTTTTGTATATGAACATTTTGATTTTCAGGAGTCACGGATCTTATCACAAATCCTATTTCCCGGTTTTTTTTAGTTTCTACACCGGGTTATGTTTCCTGATTATTAAGTTTGTTTATAGTTGTTGCCTAAAATGCCAGGTTTGTGTACTATTAGGCTAACTATGGAACAAACCAACTCATTTTACGGCTTAGGCACCAAAAGCGCAAGCCAGTTAAAGTGTCAAGCCCGGTGCAAGCCAATGAAAACAAACAAAACTGCACCGTTTATATAGGCTTGACATTTTAACTGGCGGCGGTAACTTTGCCGGATGCGGTGAAATGAGTAAACTAATTTCCTATAACCATATCGAATAAATTATTACTCCCACTTATAATTTAAAACTCCAAGTAGTTGGGAGTGGATCGGTATGTTGTGAGGCACGAACTTCATTCCGTGCCGTGTGGCAGAAAGGCTGACTGTGTAATGAAACCCGGAGCGAAGTGCGTGGTATAGTGAAACAGTTTGCCTTTCTGCAATGGGCTATTTTTTAAAATCAAACCTTTTTCTTTATTGTCGGCGGTAAGGCTGGCGGCATTATCAATTAACCGCCTTCCGAAACTGCGTTGGTGTTAACGCCAGGTATCATTTAACATCTTTAAGAAACTGTTGGTATATACTTTCTGCTGTATTGTAAAATAAAGTTACCCGTTTAGCCAATACTCTAACGGATTCTTCATCAGGCTCAAATGAACTGTTGTACCTTGATTGAGAATAGGCGTTTTGCAATAAGGTGAATATTTGAGCCCCTTCTGTAGTTTTAAGTTCAAACACATTTTTTAGTTCATCGGAAAACAATAATGTTAACCTTAGTAATCTTGACAGATTATGCATTTGTACCCGGTAACCTAAAATCGCCTGGATAATTGCTTTTAATATACTTTCAACTGATTGGTGAAAAAGAAAGGCCGCAAGCCTGAAATTACTTTGCGCCCTATATAATTCAGCACCCTTTAAAAACTCGTTGCCTTGTACTCCCCATCTTTCCCAATTAAACTTTGCTCTTTCGATTAAAATCTCTTTGGTTATTTGCTGGTGTTCCGGTAATAATAATTCAGGTGATTGATATATTAAAAATCCTTTTTCCATAGCAGTAGACCAAAAACGCCTGCCAATATTGAGGGCTTCCTTTGCGCTGTTTGCCTTATGAACAATAGCGTGTACATGCGCCAGATACTGGCAATTGTCTTCGATTTTATTACCGACTTCATGTTCAGGTGTTTTTTCTTCATCACCAATTAAAATTAGCAGGTAGAATGTAAATGGCTCGGGATGGGTGCCTAAATGAATGATCATTTGCACCTGTGGGCATCTTTTTAAAATTACGTCTTTTATTTCGTCTAAAGCCAGCTTCTCTGCTGCTGTTGGATCAGGATTAATGGCTTTAACCGTCAATTGAGATAAATTCAATTTTTGCTCGTTTGTCCAATCTTTTTTTAACTTGGTTCGGTCGGTTTCTCGCTGGTGAATTAACCAAGCTGCTGAATAAAGTTTAAGCAGGTTTTCATAAACCATAATAAGTTCACTTGCCATGAGGGTTTCATCCGCCGGATTGTTATACAAAGCGAAATGAAGCCACTCATGCAGGTATTCCCGGTATTGTTGCGGACTTACCTTTTTGAAGACCTGTTTTACCGCCTTATAGGGATTTGCCTGTTCCTTTAATTGGAGATTCTTAGGAAAATAAACCCATAGTTCTTTTTCCTCCTCTATTTGCGTATCGCTTACCTTTTTAAAATACCAACTCCTATTCCGATAATTTAACCATAATAAATACATCGCTTCTAATAGTTTTAAGTTTAGGTCGTAAGTAAACAATAAAGTACCTGGGCCGTGCCTTTCATCGTCAAAGTGTTTACCGGTGGTTACAAAAGAGCGCCATTCTTTCAAATCACGCTTATGGCCTTTCAGCGAATCTGTGCTAAAAAAATCCATCACTACGGTAAGGGGATTTAATTGTTCCTTATGGCTAAGTGTTTTGGGATAGTGTTCCCACGGTGCATAATTATCGAAGTACATAGGACTTTTATTTATACCAGCCTCCATTAACTGGCAAAACAAAAAAAAGACACATCTTTGCCGTACCGAACCGCAACGCTTTGTACTTTACATTAAAGCAGTTGTTTTGTACATTTACATTTTAACAATACATTTGACTTATGGCAGAGACCTTACACATCGGAAGAAAAATCAGCAAAATTCGTGAATTGCGCGGCATGAAGCAGGAAACTTTGGCCGCTGAACTCGGAATAAGTCAGCAAGCTATCTCTAAAATTGAACAGAGTGCAGAAATTGAAGATGAAGCTTTGGAAAAAATTGCAAAGGTGCTTG
>DATCES010000017.1:0-7152 GCA_036509935.1 Mucilaginibacter sp. | reverse complement strand
GATTTGGTATTGACTTTGGCGGAAAGCAGGCCCTTAACATTTTCCATAATAAAAACCGGTGGACTATGCACAGCCAGTATGCGGTAATATTCTCTGTATAAATATACACGTGGATCATTTTCATCCAGGCTTACTACTTCTTGCCGCCTCGCCCTGCCTACAAGAGAATATGCCTGGCAAGGCGGGCCACCAATCAATACAAAATCCTTTTCTCCTTTTAACGCCTCCTTAATTCTCCGGTCAATAATTCTGTGAGGAGTTACAACTTTCGCTTTATCCCCAAGTTCAAGTTTCCATGCTTCATGTTTGGCTGCTGTTGCCTGCTCCGGATATAATTTATACAATTCTTCTACGTCGCTTAATTCTCCCTTTACAAATGAATAATATTCATCTGGTAATTCGTGATACTCAAACTGACGTAAAAAGCTTCTTAGCGTTAAGGTTTGATGAGCAAAGTCATCTTTTTCAATAGATAACGCTATCTTAAATACTCTTTTTTTATCATCATCCAATACAGATGTGAAACCTTCGCCTAACCCACCCGGCCCGGCAAACAGGTCAATTATTGGAATAGGTTTAGACATTTTGATTTACCGAATCGGAGAAAACAGGTGAATCAAAAAAATCTCTTACATTGGTTTGAAGGGCTACGATTATTTTTTCAAGATTTATAACCGAAACGTTTCTTTTCCCATTTTCAACCTCATTAATATAGGTGTTATCTATCTCTGCCTTAAAGGCTAAAGCCTGTTGTGTGAGTTTTAAATTAGTGCGGTATTCTTTAATCCGCTGCCCTATTTTTTTGCGAATATCCATAGCGCAAGCTATATGCTATTCGACTATAAGTCAATCGACTATAGGTGAACTTTTGAGAATTATTGGGGAATATTGTGAAGGGTTTTCAGTAAATTATTTAGCGTTTCGTCGAGGAAAGTTTTCTTCAATTCACACTCCCAAACCTTAATAACATTCCATCCGGCCACTTTTAAAAGCCTTTCAGCATTGGCGTCATTGGTAATGTTTGTGCCAATTTTATGCAACCACCATTCCGTCCTTGTCTTCGGCACAACATAATATTTGCAGCCTTCGTGCCCGTGCCAGAAGCATCCATGTACAAAAATTACCGTTTTGTATTTAGGCAGCACAATATCCGGTTTCCCCGGCAACCCCTTTACATGCAGCCGGTACCTGAACCCGTTTTTATGCAGGAACCTGCGCACCAGCATTTCGGGCTTGGTATCCTTGCCCCGTATGCGCGACATGTTGTAACTGCGGGTTTCTTTGGAGTGTACATCGGCCATAGTGCAAAAGTAGTACAATTTACACAGGCAAGATTTTTATAAGAAGGGATTGATAATAGTAAGGCTTTTTTCAACAACGAGGCCATGCTGCATATCCTCGGAATACAGGATAGCACAATTGCTTTCTTTTGATGCCGCTACAATTACAGCATCGAATAGCTGGAAATTGTACCTTTTTACCAGCACCGCTGCAAAAAGTAAAGTGCTTGGTAAAACCGGAATAATTGTACAGCCGGCTAATAAATTTGAAGCTTGGATCAGAAGTTCTTCCTTTGAAAGCTGAAGGAGCCGCCGGGTTACATTAAGGTATTCAGAAATTACCTGGGAAGGAATGAAGGGGTTCTCTGCCAGTAAATCCTTCGCAATTGCACGTTTATTTGGGCTGGAATTATCGTGCAGATATATCAGGACATTGGTGTCCAGCACAACGTTCTTACTCATCGTAATCATTGGCGCGGTCACGGTCGAATTTAAATCCGCTTAAGTCGACAAGACTGGATTTGGTAAGATCTTCTATCTCCTGCAGCCGTTGCGCCTTGTTTGTGGTTGATTTCCCTTCGTCGATATCAAAGGCAATTACCTCAACGGTTTTACCTACCATTTCTTCGGGAAGGCGCATGGTAAAGCTTGTTTTTTTAGGCTTAATAATTTCGCGTAACATCATAATATAAAGTTAGCTATAAATCTTCAGATTCAACAGCAAGCACGCGAAAAAAAGTTCATCGGTAAATAGTTTATGATAGGTTTCATTGCTAATAAACAAATTGATAAATTGCCGCCCTATAATAGTTGATTGGGCCATTCGTTTAACGGTATTGACACCCATGAACAAATGAACTACCGGACCAATGAACAACTTAAGATGAACAAGAAAAAAATCCCCCTGTTTTTACTGATCGTTGCCGCGGCAATAGGCCTGGCGGCAACTACCCACGATTTTTTCCTGCTGCCCGAAAACTTCTTTATGCACAAGGGCGATAAGTTGAACCTGCATTTATTGGGCGGCGACCAGTTTATTAAACAGGAAGAAATAGGTTACCAACCGAAAAAAACCACCACCTTTATGCTGTACCAGGGATCCAAAAAAATTGACCTGATAACGGTTGCCAAAGACAGCGCTGTGCCCTTAATTGACTATACCATGGTAAACAGCGGAGAGGGCTTAATTGATATGACCAGGGGCACAGAGTTTGTTGATGCTTCGCGGGACAGTTATGCCGATTACCTATCGCAATCGGGCCTGGATAAGCTGGCCCAAAAGGTAAAAAGTGGCGGCCAGTTCAGGATAAAAGAAAAATATACCCGGTACATGAAAACGCTTTTTGCCGTTGATGACAATAACGGGAACGTTTATGAGAAAGACCTGAACGATGTTTATGAGATTATTTTAAAGGATAACCCCTACCAAAAAAAGTACGGTGATGATATGTCGGCATTAATAAAGTTTAAGGGCAAAGGGGAAAGCGGCGCAGCTGTGAACCTGTATATTAAATCAATCAGCGGCAATGTATATACCCAAAACCTTACCGCCGACAAAAAAGGCGAAGTAACATTTACCATGAGCCGCGAAGGCATTTATATGCTCCGCAGTACGCGTATTGAACCAACAAAGGATAAAGACGCTGACTTTGAAAGCTGGTGGGCATCATTCACTTTCCCCTTCAGCAGTTCGGATGAGGTGCCGAATACTTATAAGGAATTTGGCTTTGGGGATATACATTGATGAATTTCGGATTTCGGATTTTCGATTTCGGAATTAGTTTGAATGCATTATTGCTTTATTACCAATCCTTGTTCGGGCACCCATTTGTCATACTCCATGGTTGCCGCAACGCCCTGGGCATACGGCCTTCCGCGCAATTTCTCCACCAGGTGCAAGGCGCCGTCAATCCCTGCTGAAATTCCGGCGGTGGTAATTACATTTCCGTTATCTACAAAGCGTGTATTTGCTAAAACTTTTGTATTCGGGCAGGCTTTTGCAAGATCATTAATGGCTAAATGGTAGGTTGTTGCCGTTAAATTATCTAAAATACCTGCTTTACCTAAAATAAAAGCGCCCGTACAAACCGACAGATAGTACTTAGGCTTTTGTGCTTTTATCCATGACATTACAGCCGAATCAATAACCACAGGACCCGTATTGCCGCCGAAGACAACGAGTACATCAGCGGCTGGCGCATCCTTTATGGTATAATCAGGCGTTACAAATAAAACACCCTGGGAGTGGATAGGCGCATAAGTTTTAGATACGGTAAAATAATTAAACCCTGCTGCGCTGAATACTTCCATAGGGCCGGCAAAATCCAAAACTTCAACACCATCCTGCAGGTAAAAGCAAATAGTAACAGGCTTTAAGCTTAGTTGTTTTTTAAAATCACTAAGCGACATTTTTACTAATGCCATTCCACAATGGGGACAAACGCCCGGTTTATCGAACTGCAACTCATCACAACTACTGCCGCAAGGCGGACAAACATAAACTACAGAATCTTTTGAAGTTGAGGTTTGGGAAAACGAAACTTTTCCAACAGCTAACAGCAGCAGTATGACAAGGTATGTTTTTTTCATCGGGGTTTTGTTTGTTAGAGTTTTGACATAAGCCATAGTTACAATTAAAGCAAATAAAAAAAAGCCCCATTGATTATTTTTCAACGGGGCCTCTTATGAACGGTATCCTTTCTTTTCGCTATGATCTATGAACAATCGACCAAGAACTAATCCAGCTTCAAAAGCGCTTCTTTAATCCTCGGGATCAACTGCTCAATATCCTGCAAAGTACTTGCACCAACGGATACCCTGAACCAATTTACATCTTCGCCGGTGCCAAATGCCGAGAAAGGCACAAAAGCCACCTTTGCTTCTTTAATCAGGTAAAAATTAATATCTGTTGCCGTTTTCAACACCTTGCCATCCGGCGCGGTTTTGCCGGAATAATCAACCTTTATGGTGAGGTAAATGGCGCCCATCGGTTCAATGGCATCCACATTAAAACCTTCGGCTTTTAATTGCTGAAATCCCTCGTATAGCGTAGTTAAACTGTTTTGGATATTTGATTTTAATTTGTTGAGATAGCTGTTTACATCGTTGTCACTCTTGAGGAACTTTGCCATTGCCACCTGCTCAGCCTTCGGCGCCCATGCGCCTACATGGCCTACTATCGATTTCATGTGATTTATTACATGCGCCGGACCGAATCCCCAGCCTACACGCACCCCGGTTGAGGCAAAGCATTTTGAAGCCCCGTCTACAAAAATAACCACATCCTTTAGCCCGGGGCGTAAGCTAACGGGGTTAAAATGTTCGTGGTGCCCGAAAGTTAATTGCGAATAAATCTGGTCGTATAAAATGTATAGCGGTTTTTCGCCTGCCTTACGGGTTTTGTTTTCGGCTATAACCAGGTCGCAAATTTCTTCCAGGTCCTTTTTGCTGAACATGGTGCCTGTCGGGTTTAACGGCGAGCATAAGGCCAGCAAAGCCGCACCTTTAATGTGCGGACGGAGCTCATCGGCCGTAGGCATAAAATTATGTTCCGCCCTGGTTTCAACCATAACGGCTTCTGCACGGGTAAGGTCGCAATAATGGTTGTTATTCCACGATGGCGTTGGGAACACCACCTTATCGCCCGGGTCAACAATAGCCATGTAAATAGAATATATTAAGGGCCTCGACCCGCCGGAAATCAAAACCTGGTTTGGCGGATAGTCAAGATCATACCTGCTTTTTAAAAATGCCGAAACACTTTCGCGCAAACCAAGTACGCCGTCGGCAGGCGGGTAGTTTGTTTGGTTATCACTGTATGCGGCAACAATACCTTGTTTTAACAGATCGGGGATAGGATAAATATTTGAATCGAAATCGCCTATGGTTAAATTGGCAATATTTTGCCCCTGTCGTTTTAATTCGTTGATCTCGCCTGCAATTTTTATAATTTCGGACCCATGCAAGTTTTGGGCTAATAAAGAAACACTCATGTCAGGATGTGCAATTAGATGTGCAAATGTGCGGATTTTAATTTGAAAATTTGACGATGTGCTAATTTGAAAATGCAAAGCAACTTCAACGGCTACTGCAAACTGCATACTGCCAACTGCTTCACCCCCTTGTTTCTTTGCCGGTAAGTGCCTAAGTTTGCGCGTCAATAATACAGCTATGTCAAAGGCATCTGAAATTAAAAATGGCAACGTTATCCGCTTTAATGGCGAGTTGGTTCAGGTAGAGGAATTTTTGCACCGCACGCCCGGTAATTTGCGCGCTTTTTACCAGGCGCGTATGCGTAATGTTAAATCGGGCAAATTGGTTGAATACCGTTTCCGTACAGACGAAGAGGTGTCAATAGCGCGGGTTGAAACTAACGACTACCAGTATTTATATGAAGATGGCGGCTCATTAGTGGTAATGGACAATGCCACTTTCGATCAGCATAACATCCCAAAAGCATTGTTTGGCCCGGCTGTAAAATTTCTGAAAGAAGGGATGAATGTTATCGTTGCCTTTGAAAGCGATGAGCCAATTATGGGCCAGGTCCCCGGCTCGGCCGAGTTGGAGGTAACCTATACCGAACCGGCCGTTAAAGGCGATACATCCAGCGGCGCATTAAAAAATGCCACTGTTGAAACCGGCGCCGAAATAAAAGTGCCCCTGTTTATTAATATCGGCGATAAAGTTAGGGTTGATACTGCCACCGGCTCGTATGTGGAACGGGTGAAAGGGTGATTTAAGTGGGAGGTTTAATTGGCAGTTGCAGCATAAACCACGAACTTTCGCGAGTCCGCATTTTCCACTGCTTTATGTTTTAATACAACATCCATTTAGCTACAAAGTGGTATGCTTTATAATCAAATGTATTTTCTCGTCAAGTTCAACGGTGGCCTTTTCTATCATGGTCACTATTTCTTCATCATAAACATACTTTTCTTCCTTCCAAACATCCATAAGCCCAATAATTGAGGCTACAGGTTTTCTCATTTCATGCGATTGAATTTGGGCAATTGCCCGCAAGGCGCTAAGGAATTTGTTTTCATAAAAAATATTAGCAATTGAAAAGGATACAGTAATAAACATAGCTGACCCGGCGTTTGAGTATATTATTTTATTTGCAACTGAATTTGAAATTTGTTCAATTGGCCGAACGGCATGGCCTACATAAAAACAGGTTACAAATGAAATCATAATAGCGGCGTATGTTAAAATAAACTCCAGGTTCGACGAATTTTTATTTTTAACAACTATCGGTATAACAACAACTAACGGGAAAAAATAAAAGTATTGCCCTGTTGTTGCCCCTTCAACAAAACCACTGACTATAAGTAAAATACAAACTGCCGCAAAAATTATTGGATGTGTTTCCGTAATTACTCCAAAATATTGTAATAAAAGGATTATTGCTAAACTGAAAGAAAAACATGCTATCATTATTGATGACATTGTAAGCCCCAGCGAATAAAAATACAGGGTTATTCCAATGCTTACAATTAAAGCAATCATACCTAATTGCCACGTCCGTGTTGGTATGTTTTTTAATAAATGGATGGTTTTAATGTCATTCATAACATAATTCAATTTTCAATTCATAAGTCATTTTTATATGGGTACCCACCCGTATTATAATTTAAATGTACAGTTTTTTTGTGAAGAATTGAATTGCACCTCAGTTTCATTGACGGGAATTATTATTTTTAGGGGATTAATCCCCCGCCAATGTTGGTATTGCCACCATAGGTGTTCGGAAGAATTTTGATTGCCGTTAAATTCCCTCCCGAGGGAGGGGTGCGATGGGTTGTGAGGTGGCAGGTCCGAAGGACTCCTATGGAGGAGGGGTTTCGCCGCTACTGCATATGTACAGCTAACAGTG
>DATCES010000016.1:0-3623 GCA_036509935.1 Mucilaginibacter sp. | reverse complement strand
TAATAAATATCATTAGGCCATTTTATTTTCAGTTTATCGCCCAGCAAAGGGCTTATCGCGTCAAAAACCCCCAGGCTTATCACCCTTATTAAATCAAACTGATTAATTACCTGCAAAAAATGCGGTTTTAAAAATATGCTGAATGTTAAATTTTTACCGGGGGTGGCATACCAGCCATTTTGCTGCTGCCCCCTGCCCGCAAATTGGTTTACTGCCATAATGACCGTACCTTCCATCAATGGCTTGGAATTTGAGAGTAGTTCTTTGAGGAAATTATTGGTCGAATCAACTTCGTTCAGTGTAATAAAATTTTGTCCGACAAATAATCCCGAAAATATGTTATTTTGCAAGGTGTAATAATGTTAATCCCAAAATCGTTCAAAACTAAATCATTTTGATGGTAAAAAACAAAACGCTGAGCGAATCGGCATATATTTCTGAACTTGCCATACACGGCATACAGGAAAAAAAAGGGAATGACATCATCAGGTTGGACCTTCGTAATATATTTAGTTCGGTAACTGATTATTTTGTGATCTGTCATGCAGAATCGGCTACACAGGTAAAAGCAATAGCTAATAGTGTAGAAGAAGAGGTTTATAAGGCTACGCAACAGGATCCCTGGCGAAAAGAAGGGATGGAACATGGCGAATGGATACTGCTGGATTATGTAGATGTGGTTGTACACGTTTTCAGGACGGATAAACGTGAATTTTATGGAATGGAAGACCTTTGGGGCGATGCAGAAATTAAACTGTATAAAAGCGCTTAAGCACCGGCAACAAATGTGCTTAAATATGCGTCAATGTCAAATCCATACAAAATGTTAATAAATGATTGTAAGTTTGAGCTTGTAAAGAAATGAAAAACAATACCCTGGAAAAACCAAAACCAATACGGAAAATACCGAATAAAAAAAATAGCCCCAAACCCCCCAAACCCAATATTATGTGGTTTTATGCCATTATAGTTATTGTGCTGCTTGGGGTTGCCACGTTATTAAATGGAAATAATACCAAGCCGATTACTTTTCAAAGGTTTGAGGAAAGCATGCTAAAACAGCATGATGTTGACAAGGTTGTAGCTTACCGCAGCGGCGATCTTATCATTGCCGACGTTTATTTGAAACCGGCAAGTTTAAATAAACCGGAATATGCCGATGCCCAAAAAGAACAGCGTACATTCAATATGGGGGGCACAGATAGCGAGCCCCAGTATATTTTTACTGATGCTACTTTTGAAAGCTTAAAACAATCAATAAACGCTGCTGAAAAAGACTTCACTGACGATCAGAAAGTACCAATATCTTACGAGCAAGGGCACGAAAGCCTGTTATCAAACTGGTTTGTGCAGTGCATTATAATGGCAGTGCTGCTGGTAGCAGTATGGATGTTTATTATGCGCCGTATGTCTGGCGGCGCAGGTGGCGGCCCGGGGGGCCAGATATTTAATATCGGCAAATCAAAAGCTACTTTATTTGATAAGGAAGCCCAGGTTTCGGTAACATTTAATGATGTGGCCGGCCTTGAAGAAGCCAAACAGGAAGTAATGGAAATTGTGGATTTTTTGAAAAATCCGAAAAAATACACCAACCTCGGCGGTAAAATACCCAAAGGGGCCTTGTTGATAGGTGCACCGGGCACCGGCAAAACGCTGCTTGCCAAAGCTGTTGCCGGCGAGGCGCAGGTGCCGTTTTTCTCGCTGTCAGGATCGGACTTTGTGGAAATGTTTGTTGGTGTGGGCGCTTCACGTGTCCGTGATTTGTTCCGCCAGGCAAAAGATAAAGCCCCGTGTATTATATTTATTGATGAAATTGACGCCATTGGCCGTGCCCGCGGTAAAAATAACATTGTAGGCGGCAATGATGAACGCGAAAACACCCTGAACCAGTTGTTGGTTGAAATGGATGGCTTTGGTACCGATTCGGGTATCATAATACTTGCTGCAACCAACCGCCCTGATGTTTTGGATTCGGCTTTATTGCGCCCCGGACGTTTTGACAGGCAGGTATCCATTGATAAACCCGACCTGATTGGCAGGGAGCAGATATTTAAAGTGCATTTAAAACCGGTTAAACTGGCCGAAGGTGTTGATGCTAAAAAATTGTCGGCACAAACACCGGGGTTTGCCGGCGCCGAAATTGCCAATGTTTGTAACGAGGCTGCTTTGATAGCTGCGCGAAAAAATAAAGAGGCTGTTGATATGCAGGATTTCCAGGATGCCATTGACCGTGTGATTGGCGGCCTGGAGAAAAAGAACAAGATCATTTCGCCGGAAGAAAAACGCATCGTGGCTTATCATGAAGCCGGCCATGCTATTGCAGGGTGGTATCTTGAACACGCTGATCCCCTGGTTAAGGTATCTATCGTTCCACGGGGTGTTGCTGCATTGGGTTATGCCCAATACCTGCCAAAAGAACAGTTTTTGTACACCACCGAACAATTGATTGATGGTATGTGCATGACCCTGGGCGGCCGTGTAGCTGAAGATATAACCTTCGGAAAAATATCAACGGGAGCCCAAAACGACCTGGAAAGGATCACCAAACTGGCTTATGCAATGGTTACCATATATGGGATGAATGAAAAGGTAGGAAATGTATCTTTTAATGATACCCAGGGCGAGTACCAGTTTAATAAGCCATATTCCGAAAAAACTTCGGAACTGATTGACCAGGAAGTCCGCAAACAGATAAGTGAAGTTTATGAAATGACCAAAAAGCTGCTTATTGATAAGCGGGAAGGCTTAATAAAATTAGCCGACAAGCTTTTGGAAAAGGAGATCCTGTTCCAGTCAGACCTTGAAGAAATATTAGGCAAGCGCCCGTTTGAGAACCGTACTACTTATGATGAATTTGTAAACGGCCCGGAAGCTGACCAGGAACCTGCCGCTAAAGCGCTGATACCCGAAGGTGTGGCAGATCATTCAGGTACGTTTAAAAGAAACCCGGAAGAGAAAGACGCAAGCGCAGCGAAGAAATAAGATAGTGAATGGTGAATGGTGAGCAGTGAGCAGTTAGTATAATAAAACTCACAATTCACTATTCACCACTCACAATTCACAACTATGAGGGACATAACCACATCAAAAGAAAAACTGCTTAAAAAGATCCGCAAGGCGCTCCTCGAAAAAAGGGACAACCCGTATCCTAACCTTGAAGATTTGCCGCTTTTTGCGCAAAACGATGATTTGCCCGAAGCGCTTTTTGCAGAACAGTTTACAGCAATATCAGGACAGTTTGTTTTTTGTGAGGATGAAGTACAGTTTATTGAAAATTTGCTGGAACTTGCCGACGACCGCAAATGGCGTAAAATATATTGCTGGGAACCCCCATTGCAAGATTTACTGACCCGGTTTGACTACCCTTTTTTTGAAACTGACAAAGATTTTGAACAGGCAGATGTTGGGTTTACGCTATGCGAAGCGTTAATTGCACGTAATGGCAGTATTTTATTATCAAACGCAAATATGGCAGGCCGCCGTTTGAGCATTTATCCGCCGGTACATGTTGTACTGGCCTATACCTCACAAATGGTTATTGATCTTAAGGACGGCTTTAAATTGATAAAAAACAAATACGGTAACGACTTACCCTCAATGATCAGCAATGTTACCGGACCAAG
>DATCES010000015.1:0-3734 GCA_036509935.1 Mucilaginibacter sp. | reverse complement strand
GCCAGCAAATCAAACCTTAACTATGTAAAGCTTGATGGCAACGTTGGCTGTATGGTAAACGGCGCCGGTTTGGCTATGGCAACAATGGATATTATTAAAATTGCCGGCGGCGAGCCTGCTAACTTTTTAGATGTTGGCGGTACTGCCAATGCCGAAACTGTAAAGGCTGCCTTCAACATTATACTAAAGGATCCGCACGTTAAAGCCATACTGATAAATATTTTTGGCGGTATCGTACGCTGCGACCGTGTGGCGCAAGGTGTAATTGATGCCTACCAGGAAATAGGCAATATCCCTGTTCCGATCATCGTCCGTTTACAGGGGACAAATGCCGTTGAAGCAAAACAACTGATAGATAATTCGGGCTTAAAAGTTTACTCGGCAATATTGCTGAAAGAAGCGGCGGAGCGGGTTAAGGAAGTGCTGGCGCTATAGGAAGTCATTACGTCATTGCGCCATTAGGTCATTGCTTATTTAAATGACAAATTAAAAAATGACTTAATGACTTAATGACGCAATGACTTAATGAGATGTATATTATAAAAGTAAAAGGCGTTGCTAAAATACCCGATTATGTGCAGCTTAGGGATGATAAGTTTACGCTGCTCGCATATTTCAGGGTTGACCGGCCAGAGAAATCGTTGGACAAAGCCGGGCTTCATGACCAAACAGACTATATAATGGGAATTATTAAGGACCTGCCTTTTGGACAAATCCTTAAATTAGAGCTTTAAATTTAATCATTGGTTCTCTGGCCCATAACTTTATGGGTGGATAGCGGATATTTTTCACCGTAACCCGCCAGATAAGGCCAATGAACCAGTGAACAAATGAACTGATGAACCAAAACAGATGATTGAAAATTCGATAATAAGGCTACGTAATGTTGATATTTTTCAGCAGGAACATCTGGTTTTATCAGATGTTAACCTCCATATCGACAAAGGCGACTTTGTTTGGCTTATTGGTCAAACCGGTTCGGGAAAAAGTAGCCTGCTAAAGATCATTTATGGCGACCTTACTATTGCAAACGGTGAAGGTTATGCCTGCGGGTACGAGCTTAACACCATAAAGGATAAGGATATTCCCTTTTTACGCCGCAAACTGGGTATTGTTTTCCAGGATTTTCAGTTGCTGACTGATCGGTCGGTTGAACAAAACCTGCAATTTGTAATGCGCGCCACCGGCTGGGCAGATAAAAAATTAATTGAAGACAGGGCAATCGATGTATTAAATAAGGTAGGCCTTCGTTCCAAGTTAAAAAAAATGCCTCATGAACTTTCGGGGGGCGAGCAGCAGCGTGTAGTGATTGCCCGTGCCCTGCTTAACGATCCGGAAATTATATTGGCAGATGAGCCAACCGGCAACCTCGATCCTGAAACTTCAGAAGAGATTGTGTTGCTGCTTAAAGATATCAGCCAATCGGGTACTGCGGTGCTTGTTGCCACACACGATTATCATATTATACGCACCTTCCCTTCCCGTATTATTAAATGCGATAATGGCAAAGTACTGGAGGATGCGAAGATAGTATAGTTAAAGTGGCAGGTTTAAGTAGCAGTAGCAGTTTAGTTTAAGTAGCAGTTAATACTATTTTATTTTAATAATGCATTAACCTGTCAAATACTGAATTGAAAAACTACCACTATTAACTGCCAAGTTAGGTACTGCCACTGCTACTGTTGCTGCAACTTAAAAAAATGCCATAATTTGCGCTTATAAATAAATAGTCTGACACGTTGTCCTAAACACGCCAATGGCAGGATACTTGATTGGCACTATTAGCTATGAATTTTAATGATATGCTGAAGAAAAAAAAGAAAGAAGATACAGATACCCCCGGGGTTTTAAACGAAATAATTAGTGAAAACGGCCTGGGACAAATTGAGCAGGCAACTGAAGATGAAAACGCGCCTTCGGCAGTGGATATGCTAAAAGATGAACTATCCCTTGCCAATGATAAATATTTGCGTTTATACGCCGAATTTGATAATTTTAGGAGGCGTACTATTAAAGAACGTGAGGAAGCTAGAAAAATGGAAGGAAAGGATGTAATTGTATCCCTTCTGCCTGTTTTGGATGATTTTGAACGTGCATTAAGGTCGATGGAAAATGCCGTTGATATTGCGCCTGTTAAAGAAGGCGTCACCCTGGTTCAGCATAAATTAAAAAACCTTCTGTCGCAAAAAGGACTAATAGGAATGGAATCAATTGGAAACCAGTTTGACCCTGAACTGCATGAAGCCATTACTAACATACCGGCCCCTACGGAAGAATGGAAAGGCAAAGTGATTGACGAAATGGAAAAAGGCTATTACCTGAATGATAAAGTGGTACGTTTTGCCAAAGTAATAGTTGGCAGTTGATTTCGGATGTTTTTGAATTTCGGATTTCGGAATTTCTATTTCGGAATTAAAGAAATTGAACGTCTGAAATAAATTAAATCAAAATAAAATAATAAATCCGAAATCGAAATTCCGAAATAAAAAGATATGTCTAAAAGAGATTACTACGATATACTGGGTGTAGCTAAGGGCGCTGATGCTGATGAGATAAAGAAAGCTTATCGGAAGATGGCTATTAAATACCATCCTGACAAAAACCAGGGTGATAAAGCCGCTGAAGATAAGTTTAAGGAAGCCGCCGAAGCCTACGAGGTATTAAGTAATCCCGAAAAACGCCAGCGCTACAACCAGTTTGGGCACGCAGCGAATGCACATTCGGCCAATGGTAGTGGTTTTAGCGGCGGCAGCATGAATATGGAGGACATATTCAGCCAGTTTGGCGATGTATTTGGCGGCGGCAGCCCTTTTGAAGGTTTTTTTGGCGGGGGCCGGCAAAGCGGCAGTTCGGGAGCCCGCAGGGTACAGCGTGGCAGCAATTTGCGCATAAAAGTAAGGCTCACCCTCGAAGAAATAGCTAACGGCACCGAAAAAAAGATAAAAGTAAACAAGCAAATAGTTTGTAAAACCTGTGAAGGTACGGGGGCGAAAGACCGCTCGTCATTCCAAACCTGCAAAACATGCGGCGGTTCGGGTGCCGTACGCAGGGTAACCAACACTATACTGGGCCAGATGCAAACTACCAGCACTTGCCCTACCTGTAATGGCGAGGGATCAACTATTTTGTCGAAATGTACCGTTTGTCATGGCGATGGCGTTGTACGCGGCGAAGAAACTATCAGCATTAATATACCTGCCGGCGTAAGCGAAGGCATGCAACTGAGCATGAGCGGCAAAGGTAATTCGGCACCGCGCGGCGGTGTACCGGGCGACCTCATCATTCTGATTGAAGAAATACCCCATGAAACATTAAAACGCGATGGCAATAACGTGATTTATGACCTGCACATAAACTTTGTTGACGCCGCCATAGGCACCAGCGTTGAAGTGCCTACCATTGATGGCAAGGTTAAAATTAAGATAGACCCCGGAACACAGGGTGGTAAAATATTGCGCCTGAAAAGCAAGGGCGTGCCCGAAGTAAACTCCTACAACCGCGGCGACCAACTTGTACATATCAATATCTGGACTCCTAAGGCCCTTAGCAGCGAAGAACGCGAACTATTGGAAAAACTACAGAGCTCCACCAACTTTAAACCCAATCCGGGCAAAAACGAAAAAAACTTTTTCGAACGGATGAAGGAGTATTTTGAGTAAGGGTTAGTCCGGAAGTTGGAAAGACCGGAAGTCCGAAAGATTTTAAGAAGCTCAAAACTGTTATGGTTTTGGGCT
>DATCES010000014.1:0-2206 GCA_036509935.1 Mucilaginibacter sp. | reverse complement strand
TATATTTCACACTTTACGGCCGGGCTATATTTCCCTGGGTAGCCACCAATATGCGTCATCCATACATCCACATTTTCACAATTAAACCTTAAATTTTCAGGAAAGGTTAAGCGGATACCCGCGCCGTCAATATTGCCGTAAACACCCTTAAGCGGTTTAAAGGCGGCAAGCTTATTGGCCACTTCAATACTGCCAAAATCGCCGGCATGCCAAATCTCATCGCAGGTTTCAAAATGTTTAAAAACGGCATCGTCAAGGTAGCTGTGGGTATCGGAAAGGAGGCCTATTTTAACCATTATGTTTTAAAAGTTCATGTCATCGCCATCCGCCAAATGGCAGAAAAAAAAGTTAATATATCCGTGTACTCGTTATAACGTCAATTGTTACCAGGTATATTAAAATCAATCCGCACGTTATTGGAATTAGCAATAATAAAGTAAATAGTATTGAAACAGTTTTCATATTAAAAAGCTAAAAAATAAGGTTGCAACAGTGTTTTATATTCTTCTGAATAAATACCCTCGGCCTTATAAATTGTTAAATTAATAATTTCACCAGAAGCTTCATTAAAGCCAATGCTCAAGATTACCCGATGTGCACCTGAATGCGCGTAAGAGTGTATATTAACAGTTTTTTGCAGATTAATTTTGTACGCTGCCGCTAATGAAATTACCATTTCCATTAGTGTTGCCGGCAATATCAACCAACAACTGCCATTAACTGTTAAATGATTGGAAACGGCTTTAATCAGCCGCTTAAAAAAATCAATATCAGTATGTTTAGCCAGCGTTTTTTTAGCTCGCGGCGATTTCAACGAACTTACATAAAATGGCGGGTTTGAAACAATCAGATCATATTTCTTTTCTGGAAATTGATCAAAATAATTTTCAAAACCTGTTGAATAAACGGCAAGCCTATCGGCAAAGGGCGATCTTTTGAAATTTCCCCCGGCCGTTTTAGCGGCATCAGTATCAATTTCTACCGCATCAATTTTTGCTTTGGTAAATCTTTGCGCCACCATTAAGGCAATTACGCCAGTGCCTGTGCCAATATCTAATATTGCGGCCGGGTTGCCTGCCCCCGTTATCGCGCCAAGCAATACCCCATCCGTATTTATCTTCATGGCACAGCCGCTTTGGTCAACACTGAATTGCTTAAATTGAAACATTGTTTGATTTACGATTTACGATTTCAGATTTACGATTTAAAAAACTGCACCAATGACTTAATGACCTAATGCCTAAATGACAAAACATAACTAACTGTATATTCCAAACCTGGCATCGCGGAACCAATCGGGTGTTTTATATTTTGATAGTGATTCCCAGGTGGCCTGGTACCTATCCTGGCCTTGTACAATACTGCTGAACAAAACGATTGCAAAGCATAATAGTATAACGGCTTTTAATGTTTTCATATATTGGGTTGAATATAGCTTTATTTTAAACATGGATAATAAAGAAACCCCGTTTCTAAAGTTGATAGAAGAAAACAAGGGTATCCTGTTTAAAATATCCAAAATATCGGCAATTAAATAACGTGGAAAGAGCTTTAATATACCTGGACATGGAGGATGTGGTTTATTAACAAATTGCTGCTAACCTGGGTGAGATTTTTTTAATAGCGGCATTATTAAAATCGTAAATTTGTTGTAAATAATATAATATGCCTGAACTGTTTAGATTTTTTGGTATCAGATTTTTCTTTTTCAGTAATGAGCATTTGCCAATTCATGTGCATATAGAAAATGCTGATGGTGATGCTAAGTTTGAAATTAACCCAGTTAAGTTGGTTAGCAATAATGGCACGATAAAACTTGCAGAAAGTATTATAGAAGAGAACGAGGAACTAATTAAAAAGCGCTGGAAAGAATATTTTAAAAAATAATTGGATGATCATAATTAAATCAGTTTCGTTTAATAATGACAATATCATTGTTCAAATGAGTAACGGGAAGGTCATAGAAACCCCTATCAATTATTATCCAAATTTAAGTAAGGGTACCAGAACACAAATGGACAATTACGAAATTAAGGGAGGTGGAAGATGGATACATTGGGAGGAATTGGATGAAGACCTGTCCGCAGAAGGTTTCTTATCTATGGAAAAAAGCCATTAACAAGGCTTTGGCCTTTATTTCTCATAAAATTCAATAGGCAACCCATCTGGGTCAGCAAAGAAGGTAAAGCGTTTGCCAGTAAATTCA
>DATCES010000013.1:0-2209 GCA_036509935.1 Mucilaginibacter sp. | reverse complement strand
AGGGTTATTTTTACATCGCTAATGGCAAACGATGAATTATAAGCTATGCTGTTAAAAATCTTCGCTGTGTTTTTACCGTACCGCAACTTCATAAAAGCAATTGTGGCATCAGTTGCATAAATAACATTGTTGCCGCTAATGGCATGGTCGGCGTGGGCATGTGATATTACGGCTGTTTTTACCGGCTGCACAGGGTCGATATAAAAATCGCCGTATTTACAGTAAAGGCCATTGGTATTGAAAGAAACAAAGTCTTCTTTAATCATTTGGTCATCGGGTCATTGGTCACAAGTCATTTTGCCGTTGTTGTTGATAATTGATTTGATTATGGAAAATTAGTAACACAATGACTAATACCTTAATGACAAAATTTTTGTGTGCAATTCCAAAACCTGGGGTATCACCAATTGTTTATCATCATTTACAATAAGGTAATCGGCCAATTGCGCCTTTTTTTCTTCAGGGAACTGCTGCGCGTTGCGTTTTTCTATTTCATCCCGTTGCAGGCCATCACGCTGTATTACACGCTTTATCCGGGTTTCAAGCGGTGCCTGTACCATAATGGTATAGTCGCATAATTTATAGGATCCACTTTCAAATAATAGCGCCGCTTCTTTTACAATATATGGCGTATCATTAATATTTTTAACCCAGGTATCAAAAGCTCTGAAAGTAGCCGGGTGTACCAGCGCATTTAACTTAGCCAATTGTACAGGGTCATTGAAAACAATGGCCGAAATATGTTTCGTATTTAACGTGCCGTCATCAAAATAGGCATGTTTGCCAAAGGCAGATTTAATGCCGCTGATAAGGGCCGCATCAGTTACCATAACTTTTTTTGCCGCGTCATCAGCATAAAAAACAGGGATACCAAGTATTTCAAATAGTTTACTTACAGTAGTTTTACCGCTGCCAATATTTCCTGTGAGGCCAATTTTGAGCATTATTTTTTGATGATAAAATCAATATTTTGTGGTTCAATCTTCACTATCCTGCAATATCCGGGAATTTTAGATAGCACAACCGGCAAAACTTTATATCCATGCAGGCGCCACAGATCCAAGTCGGCAGTTGCCTCAAAAAAATCTTCATCAATTTCTTCATACCTGGTTAACGAGGTGGTAAATGTTACCTTAACTTTTTGGGGGAATATTTTTACATCTTCATAATTACTGTTATTTAATACTTTAACAGGTATCTCTAAAACTTTTTCGGTAAATTCATCAACAGGTATGGTTACCTGTACATTTTTGGGGTATATACTTAAATTCCCTTCTTTAACAGGTTGTAAATTTACAAGGATATTAACAGTTTCGCCCACGCTATCAAGCTTTAAGGCATCCGAGTCCCATTCTGTTATCTTATCAATAACATTTGAAGGGCCATTGATGACCACGTAAGCCGGTTTAAGCGTAATGTTGCCTGATTGGTTAAACTGGTGCTGATATTTTACATCAGTTATTAAACGTACCGGAATCCGTTTTACTTTCCGGTTCGAAAAATCAAAATAAAGCGTATCCGGGCTAAACCTGGTTATTTGTTGCCCGCTCTCCCTTTTGCTGTTTATCTGGTCTATCTGTGAACTGAGCACTACATAACTTTTATCTTCAAGTGTTTGCAAATCAACAGAAACAACCTTGTTCCCGGGATTTATTTTTGAAAACAGCATATCCCATCCCGTGCCATTAACGGTAGCGTTAACGGTATCAGCCTGTAACGAATGGAAAGCGCGCTTCTGGGGCGTATTCCTGAAATCCAAAATTTCTTTAACAGTATATTTATAGGGATTTGACAATACTGTAATTACCCATGCAAAAAAAGCAAGCAGCAGGCATGTAAAAAATGCCGATACCCTTCGTCGCTCAATTGCGGATAATTTTATTATTGCCATTTTAGAAAGGTAAAAGCGAAAAGCAGAAAGCCAAAAGCCAAAAAAGTTCAAAGCTGAAAGCTGAAAGCTAAAGTTCTGGTAAACCCTATGCTTTCAGCTTTTGGCTTTATGCTTTCAGCTTTTCGCTAATCAGGCCTTCGCGGCTGGAGCAGGGGTATTTAACGCCTTCGAAGCTTCTAATGATATTGATGATTTGTCGAAACGTATCTTGCCATTGTCAACTTCAACCAAAAAAGTAGTTTCGGCAACTTCAATTATTCTTCCATGTATGCCGGCGGTAGTTATCACCCTGTCGCCTTTTTTCAGTTCAGTAACATA
>DATCES010000012.1:0-7136 GCA_036509935.1 Mucilaginibacter sp. | reverse complement strand
GTCCATGTAACCGGCTGCAAAAACGGAAAACGTCCGAAGGGGCCGCTGTCCACAAAAAGCATTGTCCACCATTCACCGGTTTGGGTTTGTATCAAAGCGCCTTGGTGCATACCAAAAGTTAAACCGCGTGTTGTGTCGTTCAAAACAACTTTTTCTTCGTAGGGACCATAAATATTCTTTGAACGCAGCGCTGCCTGCATACCATTCCCTCCCCCGTAAGTACTGTACAAATAGTAGTAGCCGTTAATTTTGTATACATGAGTGCCTTCCAACCCGGGGCGTACATCGCCCTTAAAAACCAAAGAATCTTTAGATACAGGTACTATATTTTCATCAACTTCAGTTATTGAAATATTGTTATAGCCTTGTGCTACATAGATTTTCCCGTCATCATCAAAAAACAAACCGGGATCATAAAATCCCTTCGGTAACTTGGTTACTTTCCATGGGCCCTCCGGGTTTGAAGCGGTAACCATAAACCCTCCCTCGTTAAGCGTAATAAAGAGCAGATAAAATTTACCGTTATGATATTTAATACTGGTAGCCCATTGCCCATGCCCGTACCTGTTACAGCCATCCAAATCATAACAGTCGCTAAAATCAAAACGCGGAACAGCATTGGCGCAATATTCCCAATTGACCAGGTCTTTTGATTTAAGAATGGTGACACCCGGAAAAATAAACATGGTTGTGTTAACCATATAATAAGTACCGCCTACCCTGATCACGTCCGGATCGGGAAAATCTGAAGGAATAACCGGGTTGGTATATGTGCCATCGCCATTGTCGCTGTGGACATTTTGTGCCAACATACCAGGAATTCTAAAAAAAAACAACATAAATAAGAATAACGCAAACCGCATTACTGTTATATTCTTACTGGTTAGTTCGTTTTGTTTTGTCATGCCTATTTAAATAGAAGAGGGGCAAAATTGTAAAGATCATTGCGCCAAACCGGCCATGTATGGCCGCCCGGATATTCGTAATAACTGTGCTTTACATTCAGTTCATCCAACTTGCTCAGCATAATCTGGCCGTTTTTATAGGCTATATCCTCTTTCCCGCCCTCTGATAACCAAAATAATCTTAGGTCATTATTGATCTTCGGTCCGTTTTGCTTCATATAGTCGTACTGCGCGTTGGCAATGACGCTTTGGGCCGGCAAAATCCAGCCGGAACTGAATACCCCCAGGTACGAAAAAAGATTGGTGTTATATATACCTGTATATAGTGTATTTATCCCACCCATTGATAAACCGGCCAATGCGCGGTTGCCAGCTGTATTTTTGGCCCTGTAATTTTTTTCAACGAGCGGAATAATGCATTGTTTCATTTCTCTCTCAAAGGCTTTCAAACCATCTTCGCCGAATCCTCCCGCACCAAGATTGGCATCAGGCATTACAACCAGCATAGGCCTGGACTTTTTTTCTGCAATCAGGTTGTCCATAATTATGTCCGTTTTTCCCTGGGTTGCCCAACCGCGTTCATCTTCGCCGCCGCCGTGTAAAACGTAAAGTACAGGATATTTTTCATCCGTATTGGCATCATAACCCGGGGGAGTGTAGACATAGATTTGGCGCCATGTTTTGGTAACGGTTGAATAGTATTTCTTTATTCGGATGTCACCATGCGGCACATCTTTTAATGCATAATAATCCCCGCCGTTAAAAGGTATCTCTATCCCGCTTGCCATCCGGCCCATTCCATAAAATGTTTCGCTTTCCGGGTCTGCCACCGCCATGCCATCAATCAACAGCGAATAATAATGAAAACCTTCGCTTATAGAATCGGTAGTTACATCCCAATACCCTTCAGCATCTTTTACCATATCATATTTTTTACCCAGGTCTATCTGCATTTTTTTTGCATCCGGCGCCTTGATACGGAAAACCACCCGGTGATCAGGTAAAATCTGGGGGTATTTTGCCGACCTTATGTTGGTTGCCGCACGGACAGGGTCAACACTTTGCGGGGACCGTTTTATATCTTGTGCATTACCTGCAACCTGCGCCAAGAGCACGGTAAGGAGCAGGTATATTGTTTTTTGATCGGTTTTCATGTTCTTTGTTTATAAAGCATTTAATAACGTTATCTGTCCATATTCCGGTCAGGTTTGTTTTACACCTATTTATTATTACCGGTTGCTTCCGTTTCAAACGGTGAAGCCGGGAGCCCTTCCTTGTTATACAAGTTTGCCCTGTCGGGATTATCAGCCCACGCGTACCTCACATATTGAGGATTGGCAACCTCATCGCTCGAAACGATGACCTCGTTACCCATTATCCGGGCATCCGCCCAAACAAACCGCTTGTCTGCCCCTGCAACTTCAAAGTATCTCAGCTTGTCGCCGTTGCCGGCCACCAAGCCGCTTCCAGTATCTGTAAAACTGATAATTAGCTTGTTACCATCAATTTTCATGCTTTTAAAAGTGGGCCCCGAAGTAACTAAACCGATATTGCCATAGGCAACCCTTTCGGCGGCAAGCGCCAGGCGGTCACCTACATCCTTTTTATTTTGCGGGTGAATATCGTTCCATTCGCCAACATCATAAGTGACCGCCATGCCTGTATATGGAACAGTAAGCGCTTTGCGCTCAGCTTCCCTAAGTTCGGCCCATTGGCTCTCACCCGGCAGGTATCTGGCTTCGCCATAGTTAGGAAGCTGCACATAAATAAAGGGCAGGTTGTTATCGCCCCAATTTGTCCTCCAGTTTTTGATAAGCTCAGGCAACAGTTTCTCATATTCTTTTGCCCTCGTTGTATTGGATTCGCCCTGGTACCATACAGCCCCCTTTATTTTATAGTTGGCGGCCGGCGCCGTCATCGTATTAAATAATACGCTGGGTTGATAAAAAGGGGTATAACTATCATAGGTTTTGGCCGGCGGTACATACGCCTGGCCGACTTTGTATTGCCATTTGCCGCTCAGCTCAATTGTATCGGTTCCGGCTGTAATGTAATAAGGTTTATCGGGTACAAACCCGCCTTGTCCGGTTGTACTGCTTAAACGGACTATAACAACGTTTTTGCCCGGCAAAAGCGCCCCCGGCTTTAAAGGATACCGGCGCTGGGCGTATTGACCGTATGTGCTGCCTGCTAATTGACCGTTAATATAAACGTCATTTGACTCCATGATACGCCCTAAATAAAGTTTTGCGTCCTTTCCGACCATGGCGGCGGGGATATTGATTTCTCTCCTAAACCAAACCACCCCGTTAAAATTGCTTAACCCCTGGCCGTTCCAGTAGCCTGGCACCATTATTTCTTTCCATCCAACAGGCTGATAGGCTGCCTCAAACCATTTCGGGCTCCCGCTAAGGCCCTCATCCATTTTTTTGTCTGTGCGTCCTGCTCCTGCTTTGCGGGCTTCGGCGTTATTTCTCATCATTGAATTTACGTAAGCCGTGTCGCTCAAACGTTTTATTTGCTGCGCTATGGCCGGAAAAGAGGTGTATCCTTCGGCGCTTATCCAGGCCTCGATTGGCGTTCCTCCCCAAGTGGCATTGATAATGCCTATGGGCACGTGTTCCCTGTTATAAAGTGCCCTGGCGAAAAAATAGGCCGCCGCGCTGAAACGCATTACATTGTCGCCGGTACAAGGCGCCCACTTACCTCCGTTAAAATCGTCATGTATTTTGGTAGCATCAGCAACGCTTTTAGGTACCAAAAACTGCCTGATCTGTGGATTTTGGTTTTGGGCTATGTCGGTTGCATAGCGTTCGCGGATGTCATTCATCCCCAATTCCATATTTGACTGCCCCGAACAGAACCATACATCGCCGATCATGATGTCAGTAATGTCGATCTGATTATTACCTGTAATATTCATAGTGTACGGGCCGCCGGCCGGTTTTGGCTTTATTAAAATCTGCCAGCTCCCATCGGCGCCGGTAACGGCATGGTAGGTTTTATTGAGAAATTTAACATACACCTTTTCAGCCGGGGAAGCCCAGCCCCAAATTTTAAGCGGTTGGTCACGTTGCAATACCATACCACTGCTGATGAGTTTAGGTAGCCTGACATCGGCGCGTACCTGGCTGGTTAAAGCAAAACCGAGACAGGAGGCAATACACAAAACGCGTAGGCAGACTTTCATAATTTTTCTTTTGGCAATCATTTTCTTCCTATTAACGTATAAGTTTTTCCTTTTTCTGCTTTAAGATCGTACAGCCAGGTGTGGGGCAGTTTAACACTTAAATCTTTATCATTTGGTTTGATGACAGGAGTTGCTACATTAACCACCGCAAACAATGGGTTGGTGTTTATTCCGGTCGCTTTTTTCAGTTGGTTGCCGGTCACCGGCTGATTTAACCGGATACGGCAATTGCCCCCGATTGCTGAATGCAAAACCAAACGTGTAATTTTATGATCATTCCATTCTATGTCGACCTTGAAGCCACCCCTCGCCATCAAACCTGTAACACTGCCCTTTTGCCATACATCGGGAAGCGCCGGGAGCGGGTAAATGCAGCCGTCGTTACTTTGCAGCAGCATCTCGGCAATACCCGAAGTACATCCAAAATTGCCGTCAATCTGGAAAGGGGGATGGGCATCAAATAAATTTGGATAGGTGCCGCCCGAGCCTCTTTTGCTGCCCACGGGAGCTATCTGATCAGTTATGAGTTTATAGGCATGGTTGCCATCGAGGAAACGCGCCCATAAATTAATTTTCCAGGCCATTGACCAGCCTGTTGAAACATCGCCCCGGTAAACCAGCGAGTTTTTAGCCGCCGCAAAAAGCTGCGGGTCGCGGAAAGGCGATATTTGATTGCCGGGGAATAACCCGTACAAATGCGAAACATGGCGGTGATTATCGGTGGGGGAATCCAAGTCTTCAAGCCACTCCTGCAGTTGCCCGTATTTACCCACCTGCATGGGTGGTAATTTCTTTCTGTAATTCACTAAACTATCGGCAAAAGATTTGTCAATGTTTAAATCTGCGGCAGCATGGGCAACATTGGTAAAAAGGCCATAAACCAGTTGGTTATCCATGGTAGTTCCAGCCGAAACGGATACCTGGGTCCTGCCCACTGTCATATACTCATGTTCAGGCGATACCGACGGGGATACAACCAGCCAGTTATGTTCAGCATCCGGTTGTAAAACATCTATGAAATATTCGGCGGCGCCTTTCATTATAGGGTAATATTTTTTCAGAAAATTTTTGTCGCCTGTGAACAGGTAGTGCTCCCAAAGGTGCTGGCAAAGCCAGGCATTACCGGTTGGCCAAAGTCCCCAAAATGGCCCATCGACAATGCCGGTAATCCTCCAGATGTCTGTATTATGATGTAAAGACCAGCCGCGCGCGCCGTACATTACGCCTGCGGTTTCTTTGCCTGTTACAGACAGGTCGCTTACCAGGTTGAAAAGCGGTGTGCTTAGTTCGGGCAATTGTGTAACCTCACTTGGCCAATAGTTCATCTCGGTATTGATGTTTATGGTGTACTTGCTGTCCCAGGGGCCTTTAAGCTCGCCGTTCCATATACCCTGGAGGTTAGCCGGTTGCGAACCAGGCTGTGAAGATGAAATAAGCAGGTACCTGCCGAACTGGAAGTAAAGCTCGGCCAGTTGAGGGTCGCCGCCATTTGCAAAATTTTTGATCCGGACATCTGTAGTCGCTTTAGCTGCATCGCTGGTACCAAGGTGCAGTTTCACGCGGTTATAATATTTTTGATAAAAAGCAATATTTGTCTTTAACAATGCGGCAAAATCTTTTTTACAGGCCTTTTCTAAAATTCCCTGCGCACGACCAAGCGGGTCAGCTGATATGTCATGGTAATTTACAAAATTAGTTGCCATAGACAAGTAAACGGTGACAGTATCGGCATTATTAACTTTAATGCCAGAAGTGTCGGCGGCAACAGTGCCGCCAAAGTTTTTTACGCGGGTAATCACATCAAATTTAACCTTGCCTTTTTGGCCCTCATGATCGCTTCCTAAGCCTGATAAAATTAAATCACCATTGGCTACAACTATATTTTTCTGTAAAGGGCTTTGCAATTTGATATTGCAGGTAATCATTCCGGGCTTATCTGCTGTCAGCCTAACCATTAATACATTATCAGTAAAAGACGTAAAATACTCCCTTTTATAACGCACCCCGTTGTACACATAAGTTACAGAAGCAGTGGCGTTTTCAATGTTCAAATCCCTGCTGTATTCCGATACATTATCGTGGCCCGGAAAATTAATATATAAATTACCCGCCAACTGATAGGGCATTCCGCTGTTACCTTTAGGCCCTAACTGTTTGTTAGCCAATTGTTGCGCCTCCAGGTACTTTTTTTGCACCAGCAGCGCCCGCACCTGGTTAATATAAGGTTTTGCTGCGGAGTCAACGGTATTATTAGGCCCCCCCCCCCAAATGGTTGATTCATTTAATTGCAGGCGTTCTAATTGGGTAGCGCCAAACACCATGGCAGCAATATAACCGTTGCCTATCGGCAATGCTTCGTTCCAGTTGGCAGCGGGCTTGTCATACCATAAAATATTTTTGCTTTGTGCAAAAACATCCGCGTGATAACAAAGCATACAAGCGGCCACGACAAGTTTTAAATATTTAGTTTTCATTATGTTATAATTCAAAAAATTAAATTTGTCTTTAAAATAGACATCGTTTGAGCTGCTGGTATCATTGTTATATGCTGATTGTTTATTTTGGTGTTTATCCATTTAATCTCTAAAGCTGAAATATCTTTTCATTATTAACAAATACCCTTAGCCTTTTACTTTAACTAATGGCGCCTTCAATTTTAATTATTACTGATACTAACCATTGCCTTAATTACATTTGAGTTAGGGTCAAGCCAACTTTCAAAATCAGCCTTAACCATACTAAAGTCCGTCCGATGTGTAATATAGGTCATCGGGTCAATCAACTTTTTTTTCATTGAACTGATCACATGCTCAAAATCAGCCCGTGTAGCGTTTCTGCTGCTCATCAGCGTACCTTCACGTTTATGAAACTCGGGGTGGCTAAATGAAATATCGCCTTTCTGTAAACCTATAAGAACAAAACGGGCGCCGTGCCCCATATACTGAAATGCAGAATTTATAGCATTTTGATTGCCGGTTGCGTCTATTACTACGGCAGGCATATCGCCCCCGGTAATCATTGCAATCTTGTCTTTAGCATCA
>DATCES010000011.1:0-2295 GCA_036509935.1 Mucilaginibacter sp. | reverse complement strand
TTGGTCAACTTCAATCCCGTGTTCATCGCCCCATTGCTGGCCTTCCTGGCGGATCCCATCCACTGAAGTAACCACCCTGTTATAGCCCAAGCCATGTATAAAGGGCTTTGAAATATTCGGTCCGGTAGTAACCGCGCTTATTCCCGGTAAATTGGCTATCTCGTCAATAACATTGCCCGATGCCGAATGTTCATCGATGTAATTTTTACCAACGGCCACCATGGGTACGGGGTCCCTTTTTATTTCAGTAGCCTTGCTCACACCGGTAATAACTACTTCGCCGGCTTCTATTGACGAGGCCTGCAATTGAACATTAAGTGTCGTTGTTTTTGTAAAATCAACCTTTTGGTTGAAAGTTGCATAACCTAAATAGCTAACCTGAACCAGGTAAACCCCCTTAGGTAAATTATTTAAAGCGTAATGGCCGTTAACATCGGTAACAGCACCACTTCTTAAATCCGGGACACTTACAGTCGCGCCAATAATTGGTTTGCCATCTGCCTTATCTGTTACCGTGCCTGTTAAAGTTCCGATAACCCCATCGTCTGGCCCTAATTTGGGAGTTGCAAAGGAAATTGATGTTGTAAAAAAAAGAATCGCGGATAGAAGTAATAATTGTATGTTGACTTTCATATTAATTTAATGGAAATTTTATTTGACAATGGGAACTTATTTAGAAAAGCTTAATAACAGCAATCATCATAAAATTCGTTTATAAACTTATTAATACATAGGTGAGACGCATGTAATAAACAATCGTTTCAATCGTAATGCATTTGAAGTCCTTTGACTTTATACTAAGGGGCTGGATAGGGGAGGCGCGCGTCCGCCGGAGAGAATGAGCTGGATGCTCGTGAAGCTATATGCAACATTTTTAAAAACATGGCCAACAACTGTAACGGCATTAAGATACACCTGAACATTGGTAACCATTGCATTATGGTGCATTACATCGCATAAATAGCACTTTTCGCTAACAGTTTGCTGCCGTGTGTTTTTTGGAATAAAAGATGAATGGCCGATGCTTTTAACAACCTTATGCTGATGTGCATATACCATATACTGGCCTGCAACAAAACAGATCAGCAATATCCGTGAAAAGATAATATGATATTTACCCGTTTTCAAATCAGCACCTGCTTTTTTTATAATTTTCAACAAAAGTAATTAATAAAAGTTTGCGGATAACGCTGAAATGTAACAATATTGTTAAATGTAACTTTGTTGTGTCATTGGTCATTGGGTCATTGGTCATTAGTGAAAATTTAAAAATAAAGTTTATTGATATTATACCAGTTTGCTCAATGACAAATGACTAATGACTAATGACTATCTTTATCCCCATGAAGCCTGCGGAGATCAATTTAAAATGGAGCGCGTTGCAACAGCGGATAGCTGATGAGTTTGATAATGAAAAGCCGGATATAAAAGTGATGCTCTTCCTGATTGGGGTGCAGGAGCTTGGGCAGGGGCCGCGAAAATTCAGTAAACGGCAAAAAGAAGAATTGATGCATATTGCAAATTGCAAATTATTCAGTATGATGGGATTTTATGAACTGGAAGGGCTTGACCAGGATGGATGGCCGCATTGGAAACTTGTAAAAACCGTACCAAATTATACCCTGCTGGAACAGGAAATGTTGATAAAATCATTGATGATTAATTATTTTGACGAAATGTAGCCCCCAAACCCCCTAAAGGGGGACAAAGTTAAAGCCCCCTTTAGGAGGTTTGGGGGCTAAACCATTATTAACATGAAAAAACTTTTAACCACAGGCTTATTGCTGCTGGCCCTTGCAACTGCATTTGCCAATGGGCCAAAAAACCAATATGTCCGGATAAAAACCAGCTATGGCGACTGTATTATACGGTTGTATAACGAAACCCCTAAACACCGGGATAACTTTATAAAACTGGTGAAACAGGGGTTTTATAATGGCACGCTTTTTCATAGGGTGATACAAAACTTTATGATACAGGGCGGCGACCCGGATTCAAAAGACCCACAAAAGGCAAAGCCCGGCGCTGAACTTGGCAATGGCGATGTGGGCTATACCATCCCGGCAGAGTTCAGGGACAGCCTTTTTCATAAAAGGGGCGTACTGGCTGCAGCGCGGGATGATAACCCGGCAAAGGCATCGAGCGGGTGCCAGTTTTATATTGTTGAGGGCGAACGTTTTAGCGAAGGTAAGTTAGATACGCTGGAAAAACATTTAAAAGGCCACAAAATTCCTGCCTGGCAACGTGAATATTACGAAACTGTTGGCGGGGTGCCGCACCTGGACCAGGGCTATA
>DATCES010000010.1:0-2941 GCA_036509935.1 Mucilaginibacter sp. | reverse complement strand
AAGAAAGTTTAATAAGTTTTTGACCAAACCAATTTGCTAATCCTCCGAAAAAAGTATCTGTAGTAAAGTATTTACTGCTTCCCTCTGGTTTTTATCCAGCTCACCGTCTTTCTTTATTATCCTGCCTTTATCTATGGTTTTAATCTGATCGAAAGCTAAGGCCCCGGGTTTGCCTTTATGATTTGTAGATAGTCGGGTAGGGTAGTTTTTATTTGTTGAAGTAAAGGGTATTATTATCACAGTGCCTAATGCCGCGTTTACTGCGTTCGGCGAAACAATAAGGCACGGGCGTATTTTTGCAATCTCTGCGCCTTTTGTGGGATTCAAATCCACTAATACTACCTCCCACTTTTTGTAGGGCCTACTCATCTTCTAATCCGTCTTGCAGCGTAATATCCCAATCGTTCAACTCTGGTTCGGGGCTTGTATCTGCCATCGCAAATATAGCAGGCCATTGGTTTAAAGGAGGTATCGCAGGCGCAGGCTTTATAAGTATGCCGTCCAGCGTTTGTTCAAGTATAACCTCCGTGGTACCTAATGACAGGGCTAACTCTTTGGGGAGCCGGACCCCTTTTGAATTCCCTATCTGTGTTATCCTTGCATGATATGTTTGTTGCATAGACAAAGGTAATAACTTTTATTATAACATTATAATTGAGAAATGTTTTGTTAATAAGGGTGTAGCGCCGTTGTGCCGGGCCAGAAAACAAAAAACCCGCCTGTATTTATCAGGACGGATTTTTTGGTTTCCCCGCATGGGCTCGAACCACGATCTTCTGAACCAGAATCAGAGGTGCTACCATTACACCACAGGGAAATTTAAGCAGGAAAAAGTGGCGCCAAACTGTTAACGGCACTATTCCGAATGGCAAATATATAAATAATCCAATTTAACCATAGTTCATTTTTGTAAATCCCTTTTACAAATGGCGCAAAATCGTTAGCAAAAAATATTAACCCATTATAATTTTAACCAAAATAGTTTTATTCAGCATGAACCTTAAAAGACAGGAAGTTTAATGATGGCCTCAATATGCCATGGGCCAGGGTGATACCCTAATAAAGGAAGTGCTTGCGATGATGAAAGCGAAAAAATATAAATTCCAGGCTACAATTGAGCTTGAATATCCTATTCCGGCCGGCTCGGATGCGGTTAAAGAAGTTATTAAATGCCGTGACTACGCGAAGCAGGCGCTTAGCTAAGCGATGCGTGGCGAAGCAGTAAAATTAATACGGCGAAGCGCTTACCGCCGACCATCCGCCGTCGACAATTAAATTTTGCCCGGTAATTTGCCTTGAATCCGGCGAAACTAAAAACAGCACTGCGTTTGCTACATCCCCAACAGTAGCCGGGCGACCCATAGGCGTTATGCGTGACCATGTTTTTTTATAATCAGCATCTTCCAGCGTACGTTCTGTAAGCGTGGCGCCAGGGGCTACAGTATTTACCGTGATGTGCCAGGGGGCCAATTCAACAACCAGGTGTTTGGCCAGCATTTCAAGGGCGGCTTTTGTCATGCCATAAGCTGCCAGGTCTTTATGCGCCTGGTGCCCTGTAACCGATGACATGAAAAGGATACTTCCGCCGCTTTGCTGTTTAATAATTTGCCGGGCCGCCCTTTGCGCCAAAAAAAAGCTGCCTTGTAAATTCAGGTCCATAACACTTTGCAGCGATGCAGACGGATAGGCTAAAAAATCCCCGAACAAAGTTATGCCCGCGTTGGCTATGGCAATGGTAAGCTTGCCAAAACGCTGCACGGCAGTGTCAACCATTTGCTGTATAAAAATTATATCGGCTGCATCGCCGGCAAGGGCATGGCAGTTGCCGCCTTCAGCAATAATTTGTTCCGCAGCTTTATGGATAAGCCCTTCATTAATGTCATTAATAAGTATGGCTGCGCCGTTATTTGCCATTTGCCTGGCTATCTCAAAGCCGATGCCTTGTCCCGCACCGGTTACTATGGCTACCTGGCCGGTAAATTTTTTAGCTGTCATTAAGTAAACCTAATAAAATAATGTCGTTCCTGGCGATAAAATCAGGACAATCATGCCGGGTTGAATGACATCTGTTCCATGCCGGCAGTCCCGGAATAACATGGATTTATTTTACAATATCAGCGTTAACTCTTTTAAATGGGTAACCTGCAAAGGCACATCATCTGGTTTTGGTGCGTTAAAAGGGTTGAAATAAATAGCACCGATACCAAAATTCAGCGCCCCATAAATGTCGGCCTCCAGGCTGTCGCCTATCATAAGGCTTTCGCTTTTTTTTGCCCCCGCTAAATTCAGCGCATGTTCAAATATTGCCGGGTCGGGTTTGTTTGCCCCAACTATTTCGGAAATGATAAAGTTTTGAAAATATCCTCCGATGTTGGTATTGCCAACTTTTAACTCCGATGATTCCTTGAACCCGTTGGATATCAAATGCAGCGTATATTTGTTTTGCAGGTATTGCAACGTTTCGTGCGCGTGAGGGAAAAGGTTGGTTTTGGTTGGGCAAAGCATCACATAATCATCCTCAAATGATAATGGGATACGATCAGGTTGTACGCCGAGGTCTAAAAACGTTTTTTTAAAACGGGTTTCACGCAATTCGGTTTTGGTGATTTTCCCGGTATGATAATCCGCCCAAAGCCGGTGGTTATTTCGGGTATAGGTTTCTATGAATATTTCCGCTGATGGCAGGCCAATCTCACTTAACCTGTACATACCATACAACTCGTACAAAGTTTCTTCGGCATTTTTATCGAAATCCCAGATGGTATGATCAAGGTCAAAGAAAATGTGTTTGTATATTTTAGATTTACGGGTTGCGATTTCAGAATTCATTATGCAATTTAGGAATTTAATTCCTAAATTGCATAATGATTCAACGACAACTTTACAATAAGGCGAAAGAATTACTATCAAAATTTCCGATTGTGGCTATAACAGGGCCCCG
>DATCES010000009.1:0-3637 GCA_036509935.1 Mucilaginibacter sp. | reverse complement strand
TGAATTTCGCCAATTAATATTTGATAAATCCCAATTATTTAATTCAGATCGGTTTTAAAGATTGCGTTTAAATACAATTAATATAAAGCGTGTATTTATTGATATTTTAGCATCGCCAATTAAAAGGACAAAGTTCAATTAATTGATAGCTGGATATAATTTAATATTCCCCCCCTCTCAATGATAAAATGGTTTGCGTATATTGTCCTGTTATTGATATTTACGCCATATTTATCACCTGCTAAAATAAAAAATTACCATTTTAGCGCTTTTTCTGCCAGGTTGGAGGTACGTTTCCCTGTAAAGCAAATAGTAACCGATACGGTAACAACAAAAAATAACAAAAAGCAGGAACTGGAAGATAAAAAGAAAATAAAAGAAGTAGCCAAATCTAAAAAACAGCCAATGCCGGAAAAAATTGAACCGCCGGATAAAAAAGCAGCCTTAAATGCTAAACAAAAGCCTAAACGGCAACGAAGGCCCGAAGGATTGGAAAGGCCACCCGAAATACCCCGGAGAAATGGCAATTAACAAATTCAACAAAAAATTTAATGAAATACCTTTTTGTTATACTCTTTATTATAATGTATGATGCTGCAAATGCAGCCGCAGCCAGATTTCATTTGCCCAAGGATACTGTCCACAATGCGGCGGATACCGATACGGCAGTGAGGAAGCAATCAATTTCATTGCTTGTAAATTATGGCAGCGACATCCAGTTTTTTGGGCGTACCGGCCCTGTAAAATATCCTTATGCAAGCGGCAACGCCATCTATAATTTTAAATCGGGGTTTTTTGTTTATGGCTCTGCGGTACAGGTTTTTGGATATACGCCAGTTGTTGATGAAGTGGACCTGGGAACCGGCTATTTATATAAATATTCAAAAAACTTTACCGGCACTTTCGCCTATACCCGGTTCTTATTCACAAAAAATGCCCCCCCGGTAATTATGTCTGCATCTTCCAACGATATAAATTTTAAAAACGAATACGACTGGAAATTTGTAAAAGCGAGCGCTACCTTCGATTATCTGTTTGGGGTTGCGAATGATTATTTTATCACGCTGAACATGTCAAAACACATCGAAACAAGCTGGAGGATTTTTGATGACGAAGATTACCTGACGCTTGATCCAGGGATCAGCATGATAATGGGCACCCAAAATTTCGTAGGGCGGTATTCAACAGAGCACCCGCAGCAATTGTATTTTGACAATTATATTCCCGGTTTGGATACCCCGCCACGTTTCAGTGAATATAATAATGGCAGGTTCAATATGCTTAATTACAGTTTTAAATTACCCATTGCCTATAACAGGCCGCATTATACTTTTGAGGCATCATGGAAATACTCCATACCCGTGAATGTGGACGGTGCCTTACGCAACCATCCCGAAGTTTTTTTTAATTTGACGTTTTATTACCTGTTTTTTAAATAAAAGCATGAACGTATTGATAATTGAAGACGAAAAAGCGCTTGCGGATGAACTGGAAATATTCCTGACCAACTATAATTATATCTGCGAGGTGTGTTTTAACGGGGCATCTGCTTCCGAAAAAATTGCCGTTAACCAGTACGATTTTATTTTAATTGACCTCGGCTTGCCGGATTATGATGGCCTGGAATTGCTTAAAGAAGCAAAAAAAAATAACACTGACGCTGTTTGTATGATATTAACAGCCCGGGCCGAAGTTTACGACCGTGTGAAAGGATTAGACCTCGGCGCGGATGACTATTTACCAAAACCATTTTCGCTGCTTGAACTGCACAGCCGGATGCAGGCCATAACCCGCAGAAAGTTTGGTTTAAAACAAAACCTTATTGACCTCGGCGGATTTTTAATAAACCTTACTGCCCGTACAATTAGTTATTATAACAACGAAATTAACACGATAACCAAAAAAGAATTTGACCTGATAGCGTATTTAATTTTGCATAAAAACCGGACTTTAACCCGTTCGCAGTTAAGCGAACATATTTGGGGTAGTATAATAAATGACGACTATGATTCCAATTATATTGATGCACATATTAAAAATATACGAAAAAAATTAAATGCTTATGCCCCGCCGGATTGGCTTGAAACTGTGCGCGGCTTAGGTTATAAAATAAAAATAAACGCTTAAGCATTTGAAACTTAAAACAAAACTTACGCTGTTTAATACCATCTCAAAACTGGTAATAGTGACAATATTTGTTCTTCTTTTGCCTAAACTGATCAAAAGCATTAACCAAAACTATACAGATAACAGGCTTCGGAAACAAAAAAACAAGTTGCTTCAAATTATTAAAAGCCAGGGGATAAAAAGTTATATCGCAAATGGCGAAATTGAAGCAAGTTATTATACCCCCCTAAAAGAGAGCTATGTTAGTTTGGGCATTGATACGCTGCCTGAATTTTTAGACACCATTAAAAACGAAAAACGCAAACTTGAAGGCGATACGATTGAATACCGGATATTAAGCCATAATTTTAAAGCAAACAATAAAAAATACCTGCTTGAAATTGCGATAAGCGTTGATGCTATTACCGAAACAACAAGGCCGCTGCAAAACATCGCTTTTGGGGTTTTATTGGGCATGATATTATTAACTATCCTGGCCGACCAGGTTTATTCAACTTATGTACTCAGGCCTTTGGGCTTAATTATCAAAACAAAACTAATTGCCCATAAATTCCCGGATTTTGGCCCCTATCATAAGGTAAAAACCTCCACTTCCGATTTTGAGTACCTGGATATCAGCATCCATAAAATGATAGAAACCATTGAAAGTACGTTTCAAAAAGAACGTGAATTTATTTCAAATGCTTCACATGAACTAATGACGCCCATATCTATCCTTCAGTCAAAGATCGAAAATATGTTTGAGCGCGAAGATATTGTTGACGAGCTTAAAACGCGGCTAATGGAGATGCAAAAAATATTAAACCGTTTAAAAAGCATAACCAAAACGTTGCTGCTGATATCGCAGATTGAAAATGAACAGTTTTTAAAGGAAGATAAAATCCCGCTTTCTGTTTTGCTGGGTGAAGTTTATGATGAAATCTCGGTCCGCCTGCAGGATAAGAATATCACCTATGAGGCTTCCGTGCCCGAAGAATGGAATTTAGTTAAGGTAAACAAGTTTTTATTATTCAACCTGTTTTTTAACCTCATTAACAACGCAATAAAATATAACCATAAAAATGGCCGGATAAAGGTTGTGGCAACCCATGAAAATAATATTTTCATGATTAGTATAATTGATACCGGGATTGGGATTAGCGCCGGGGAACTCCCGTTTATTTTCAACAGGTTTAAAAAGTTCAGGCAATCAATGCAACAGGATAGTTTCGGCCTCGGTTTGCCTATCGTAAAATCAATTGCCGGCTTTCATAAAATCAATATTGAAGTGGTATCTGAAAAGGATAAAGGAAGCGCCTTTAAACTGATATTCCCTGATTTTTTAATCGAAACCTGATGTTAAATATTTGGATTAATTTACATGGATAGTTTAATTTGATATTGTGCCATCGGCTGAGTTTATTAGGGTGCATCACTTTATGCCACCATTATCAGTAGCTTTTGCCGGCGAAGCCTTAATTTTTACAGTATCCTTCCCGGCATTCAAAGCCGGCATTTTTGATGTATCGGT
>DATCES010000008.1:0-3887 GCA_036509935.1 Mucilaginibacter sp. | reverse complement strand
ACGGATGCGGCTCATGAAAATCATTCCCAATAAGGCTCTACCGACACTTTTATGCTGAAACAGCTTGCGTAATGAACCGCAATCGTAGATTTAATTGAGTATTTAATATCCCTGATCTCATCTGGTCGCAGGATTTCCTGTCCCTTGAATTCAACGATACTGTCTTCAAGAATGGAATAAAAGAACGAACCCAATATCGAATTATCTTGGTTGGCTTCATGTTGCAGTTCGCCAATGGCATTTCGCTTGGCATTGGAGTAGATGATGTATTCGCCTGATAACTCCGGGCACTTTCCGGGTGTCCATGTATAAAGCGGCCTGATTTCAATCCAGCGTTTCTGCTTGCCCACATAGGCGGTATAGTTATTGATTAGCATGTTGAGCAATCGGTATGGCACCAGGCAATATATCCACGACCTGATAAACACGAAGATAACAATCATAAGCCCGATGTGAAACCTGGCGTTTAATTTCTATCAGTTTTTTGAGATCTGCGCGCGATACCCAAAGTTGAAAAGCGTTGTCCGCAAAGTTAATATTATAGCTATCTGCAAACGCCGATCAAGGAGTGGGTAGCCTGCATTGGCGCCTTTTTTAATATAAAGCCCGATAATGCGCGGTTTGCAGCGCATTATCCTGCATAATTGAGCTATATTCGGTCATAAGTTCGGCCACAGCGCCCAGCTTGTATCCGTCATGAATAAAAAAAACCTTCCTAAGCAGGCCATAAACGCGATAAGAAGGGCCTATATAAAGGGAGATCTGAAGGCTTATCAAATTGCGGAAAAGTTACATATTGCCTATACAACGGTTTACAATTACTGCAAACTGTTTGGTGAGATCAAAAGGCTCCACCCGGACAAGCTTGCGGATATGAATTTTTTTATCCCGGTAAAAAGAAAGATACAGGACAAATCTGAGCATTACCTGCCTTGTATAACTATCCTGCCTGAACTTATACGCACAGATACCACCAAGAAATTAAGCGGCCGGAAACTTTTCAAACGGTATAAAGCGATCTATCCCGGAGGTTATAGCCTGACCCACTTCCAAAGCATTTTTACTAAATGGAAAAATGAGAACGGCTTCAACACTTATTCCATCAGTAAAGTGGGTTTTATAAGTGCGGCAGATAATGTTTTGTTAAACCAATGGAGAAACAGCAACAACCATAGGTACTGGCAAAGGGCGGTCGTTATCGAAGGGTCATTCAATGGCAGGCCTTTAAAAGAACTGGCTGATAAAGTAGAAGTAAATATACTTACTGCAGACAGTTGGGTCGCCACTTATAAAACGCAGGGCATCAATGGGCTGATCCTGAAACAACGGGCATCCTGCCAGGAAATATTGGATAAGATCAGCCAAAAAGTGGAAAATGTGATCAAATTACTACACCAGGCACCTATGCTTTATAATATCAACAGAACATCGTGGAGACGCGAAGACCTGGCGCTGGTTTATGAACACGTTTATGGCTCGTCCATTAGTGTAACTATGGTTTCAAAATATCTTAAAAAAAGTGGATATAATTTTAGAAAGGCGAAGAAAGTATTAACCAGCCCGGACCTGAATTTTCAGGAAAAGTTGAATAAAATCACCGATATCTTAAAAAACCTTGGCCCTGAAGACAGGTTTTTTTCAATTGATGAAATGGGGCCGATTGGGATCAGGGTGAGGGGTGGGCGCTCATTAATGAAAAATGGGGAGCTGAGAACGATCCTGAAACGTCAAAAATCAAAGGGTAGTCTTATTGTGACCGCCGCTGTGGAACTGATAACTAACCAGGTGACGCATTTTTATTCCTACGGAAAAAACACCACCGAAATGATGCGGCTGCTTGATGTTTTACTTGAACAATATAAACCGATGAAAAAAATATACCTGTCCTGGGATGCCGTTTCCTGGCATAGGTCAAAAATCCTGAAAGCCCGGGTCAATGAAGTAAATAGTGACGATTTTCTGCGTTTAAACCAAACGCCCCGGGTTTTTTTGGCGCCTTTGCCCACAAGCTCACAATTTTTAAATGTGATTGAATCTGTTTTTAGCGGCTTAGCCAGGGCGGTGATCCATAACAGCGACTATCCGGGTGTCCAGGAGTGTAAAGTGGCAATTGACCGTCATTTTGCGGAACGCAATGCTTATTTTATAAAGTTTCCAAAAAGGGCAGGAAAAAAGATATGGGGAAATGAAATTGTAAAACCAATATTTCATGTGGCCAACAATTGCAAAGATCCCAGGGACTGGGGGTAAATTTATAGTCCGATGCTGTAACAATAGCTGAAGGAAACGGTCTAAGACGAACCAATACTTATATATTATGAAATGGCCACCCTTTTTTAACAATAAGACGAAAAGCGTCAAACCCAAAAAGAGCAAAGTCCGCGAATGGCTTGACGCCATTGTCTTTGCGGTAGTGGCCGCCACTATCATCCGAGGGCTGCTATTTTCAGCGTATGCCATTCCCTCCGGGTCGATGGAAGGGACGGAATTGATCGGGGACTACCTGTTTGTCAGCAAATTCAGCTATGGCGCCCGCATGCCGTTTACGCCACTTTCCATTCCTTTTTTAGAATCAAAGGTGTATGGCTTCAAAACCTATTGGGGTATTATAACGCTTCCGTATCTCCGCTTGCCGGGAACATCCGAAGTGAAAAAGGGAGATATTGTGGTATTCAACAAGCCGGACGAGGCGGACAGTATAAACAGCATCCCGGTTGACCAGCGCACCAATTTGATCAAACGATGTCAGGCGACCCCTGGGGATGTCTTGACCATTGTCAACACGCAAGTCTATATCAACGGCAAAGCCGCCAAAAACGCCTCGCAAGCGCAAACCTCCTACACTGTTGTAACTGACGGCGCGGACATCAATCCGCAATCCCTCCAGGATATGAATATAGAGGTATTAAACCAGTCAACTCCCAATACCTACCAAATGATCATCCCTGCATACAACCTTGCAGCCTTCAAAAGCTTTTCAAACATTAAGAGCATGGTGCCAGTGGTGCAGCCAGCCGGCCAGTATGACCCGGAGGTCTTCCCGCATAACGAACGCTTCAAATGGAACCAGGACAACTTCGGGCCACTGGTATTGCCAAAACGGGGATGGAGCGTGCTGCTCAATGATTCCACGCTGACCTTATACCGCAGGGCAATGGAGATATATGAACACAATAAGGTGGAAGTGAAAGGCAAAGACGTTCTGATCAACGGCAAAAAGGCCGACCGCTACACCTTCAAAATGAACTACTACTGGATGATGGGAGATAACCGCCACAATTCCCTTGACTGCCGCTTTTGGGGCTACGTGCCGGAAGACCATATTGTCGGCAAAGCCCTCATTACCGTCATGAGCATTGATTCGACCAAAGACTTATTTCATAAAATCAGGTGGAACAGGGTGTTCAAGCCGATTAATTAAAGACGACAAATCGACTATCTGCTAAAATCATCATCAATAATAGTGGTCATGTTAGGGTATTGATACTCTTCTATCATTGTTTTCAACAGGGTATAAAACTCGCGCGCAGACATCTGCAAATCCTCAAAATATTGGGATTGGTGGGCGTGGACGGTGGTACTGGTAGCCATTGGTTTATAATGGGTTAGGTGAAAAATAAAATAAAAGTAATGAGTATTATTGAAAGTTACAAACCTATCTATCCCAAACAAACTTTTGTACGCAAATAGCCATTGCATTGTGTAAACAACCGACAGCGGATAGCAGTGATACAGTCAAGGGTGGGGTTGCCAAAACCATAACACTACACCCCATTTACATGCCCTTGACGGTATTGCTGCGATGCGTACTTTGTGAACGCGGTGCAATGGCTGCAATGATGAAAACTTTTTTTGCCTGCTTTGGCAAGCCCTGCAAGGAGGAACGG
>DATCES010000007.1:0-8903 GCA_036509935.1 Mucilaginibacter sp. | reverse complement strand
TATTTGTATTATTGATAGTAAGTTTGCCGGGGCTGACATTTAAGCGGAAATAATTTCGGATTTCGGATGTTCAATTTCGGATTTATTCCAATTTTTCTAATTCTAAATTCCGAAATCGAACATCCGAAATAAAACGCCATGATCGAAATTAAAGACATCCATAAAACCTTCAATCCTGGTAAAGCAAACCAGGTAAATGCTGTTAATGGCGTTAGCTTGCATATTAAAGCAGGCGAATTTGTTGTTATTGTTGGCCCCAACGGTTCTGGCAAAACAACGCTGCTGGATGTGGTTGCGGGCAGTGTTTCCCCAAATTCGGGAAGCGTTGAAATTAATGGCCAGGATGTAACCAGGTTAGCTGATTATAAACGCAGCAAATGGATTGCCCGTGTTTTCCAAAACCCAATGAGCGGGACAGCATCTGATCTTAGTATCCTTGATAATTTCAGGCTGGCAGCTATACGTACCCGTGCCAAAGGTTTGTCTATCGGCATAAACGAAGCCTTTAAAAACCAGGTAAAGGAAAAGATTTCTACGCTCGGCATGGGCCTCGAAAATAAAATCGAACAGCCGATGGGCACTTTGTCCGGCGGTCAACGTCAGGCGCTTACTTTGTTGATGAGCGTGATGGATAGCTGTAAGGTTTTATTGTTGGATGAACCTACCGCTGCCCTTGACCCCCGATCTGCAGAAATAGTAATGCGGACTGCCGGTGAACTTATTAAAGCGTATAAACTTACCGCTATTTTGATTACCCATAATTTAAAAGGTGCATATAATTACGGCAGCCGTATAATACTGATGGGAGAGGGGCTTATAGTAAAAGACCTGGACACCGAACATAAAATAACTTTGACACAAAACAATTTGTTTGACTGGTTTAATTAGGAAGAGCAGGTTGTTTTCTGCGTATTTGCTTGTTTCGCTTTTTATACCGCATGGCTAAGCGCCGCGTTATGTTTATACTTGAATATAAAAGGAAAAATAATGGCGATCACCAGGGCATATCCTGCAAAGGAAAGCCAGATGCCTTGCCAGTTTTTGCCATGATTGGCGAGCGTAAAAAATTTGTCAATAATTGCGCCGCTCGCAAGGCTTCCGAAGATGGCTCCAAAACCATTTACCATCATCATAAATAACCCCTGTGCACTGCCCCTGATTTCAGGGGATATTTGTGTTTCGACAAATAAAGAGCCGGAAATATTAAAGAAATCAAAAGCTATTCCATATACTATACAGGATAAAATTATCATCCAAAGCCCTCCGGCGGGATCCCCAAACGCGAAAAGGCCAAATCGAAGTACCCAGGCAAACATGCTGAAAAGCATTACATTCTTAATTCCAAACTTCCCGAGAAAGAATGGGATCGCTAAAATGAAAAGCGTTTCTGAAATCTGCGATATGGACATAATGACAGCGGGATACCGTACCGCGATCAAACCCTTATATTCAGCTACATTTTGAAAGTCGTGTATAAAGGTGTCGCCATAAGCATTGGTAAGCTGTAATGCTGCCCCTAAAAGCAATGAGAACGAAAAAAAAACAGCAAATTTTGGTGTTTTAAATAATACAAAGGCATCTAATCCCAATACATTTACCAGCGATTGATTACTTGTCTTTTTATACAATGGAGGGCACTTTGGAAGTGTGAATGCATAGAGGCCAAGCGCCATAGCTACGGCGGAGGCAATATAAAACTGATTGGAAGTTGTCTCATTATGAGTTAGGCTAATAGTCCAAAGCGCAAAAATGAAACCTATTGTCCCGTAAAACCGGATTGGGGGGTATTCTTTTACTATATCAATATTTTTACTTTTCAAAGCTGAATACGCCACAGTTATTGATAGGGATAAGGTTGGCATATAAAACAGCATATTTAGTAACATTACCCAAAAAAAAGTGGAAGGGTCTTTTACAAGGGGTAGGGAAAACAATACTAACGAACCTAAAATATGCATGGCGCCGTACATCTTTTCGGCATTAATAAACCTGTCTGCTATTATTCCGGTAATAGCCGGCATAAATATCGCTGCGATGCCCATTGTTGAGAATATGGCGCCGAACTGCGAACCCGACCAATGTTTATTTTGAAACCAGTAAACCCCGATGGTAATCAGCCACGATCCCCATATAAAAAATTGCATAAAATTCATCAGGATTAAACGCAACTTAATATTCATAAGGGCGCCGGTTCCGGGCCCCGGACCATCAAGACGCTTTCCTTCTATTAAGTTCATCGCGGATTTTAGCGGCCTTTTCGTATGATTCTTCAGCAAGGGCTTCCTGTAGTTTAGTTTTCAATTCATCAACGCTCAGTGATGTAAATCCACCTGCTGTTGTGCCTGCTTTTTCTTCTGCAGTTTCATTTATGTTTTCGAGGTAAACAAAATCATTGCCTTCAATTACTATACCTGCGCTTGCAAGTATAAATTCGTAGGTATAAATAGGGCAATCAAATCTTACCGCGATGGCGATAGCATCGGAGGTACGGGCATCAATTTCTACCAGTTTTTTACCATCCGAACAAATGAGCTTCGCGTAAAATATCCCATCAACTAAATTATATATTATTATTTCCTGCACATTGATATGATAGGCTTGTCCAAAACTTTTAAATAAGTCGTGGGTGAGGGGCCTGCTTGGGGTCATTTTTTCTATTTCTATAGCAATCGCCTGCGCTTCAAAACTGCCGATAATGATCGGTAGCCTTCTGCGTCCGCTAACTTCACCTAAAACCAGGGCGTATGCACCGGATTGAGTTTGGCTGTAGGACAAGCCAACAATATCCAGTTTTATTTTTTTCATATCGTTACCCATCACAACGTATCAATTTAAGCCAGGGCTTTATATTCTTTAATTGCCGAAATTAATTTTGGCACTACTTCAAAAGCATCACCAACAATGCCATAATCGGCCACTTTAAAAAACGGCGCATCCGCATCTTTGTTAATAACAACAATCACTTTCGATGAGCTAACCCCTGCCAGATGTTGTATGGCCCCCGAAATTCCTATTGCAATATACAAATTTGGACTGACAGCTATGCCGGTTTGCCCAACATGTTCGCTATGCGGGCGCCAGCCGGCATCTGATACCGGTTTTGAACATGCCAGGGCAGCGCCCAGCAGATCAGCCAGTTCCTCTATCATTCCCCAATTTTCAGGCCCTTTAAGGCCGCGACCGCCAGAAACCACAATCTCTGCATCCGGCAGGGATACTTTATCGGTTGAACGCACAATTTCTTTAATGACGGCCGTAAAATCCGAGGCGCTGGTTTCCACATTAAAATCCTCAATGGCCGCCTTTGAAGCTGTTTCAATAATTTTATAGGCGTTTGGCGTTAACGCAATCACTTTAGCGGCTGATGTTAATTCAACCAGCGCAAACGCCTTGCCCGAAAAAGCTGTTTTTTTAATGATAAACTTTCCACCCGCCTGATTGGGCAATGATACCGCACCATCTGCCACGCCAGCCTGCAGTTTAACCCCAAGCCGCGGAGCCAAACCGCGTCCCGAAAAAGAATTAGACAGTACAACAATATCAGCGCCTTCTTTTTTTGCCGCTTCAGCAATTATTGAAGCGTAGGCCTGGTTAACAAAGTTCTTTAATTTCCCATTAGATACATTTAATACTTTTTCGGCGCCGTATTTCCCGGGGAGGGCTAATTCATCTGCGCTAACATCGCCAATTGAAATAGCAGTAAGGCTGGTATTATTCTGGTCGGCAATGACGCGGGCAAAAGAAACTACTTCAAAAGTTGATTTTTTGAATTTACCTTCCGCGTTTTCTATATATACTAAAACTGACATATTAAAATATTAAGGTCATAAACCTGGTTAAGCTTTTTATTCAAATAACCCTTGCTTCGGTATGCAATAAATTCACAAGTTTGGCCGGGTCATCAGCCGGAACTAATTTTACCTGGCCGCGCGGTACAGGTGTTTCATAACTAATGATTTCCGAAAATGTTTTCACTTCAACAGGTTCAATAACAATTAACGGTTTGGTACCCGCCGACATGATACCGCGCATATTTGGTATTTTTGGTTCGGCAACACCTTCCGCGCAGCCGCCAACAAAGGGGAACGGTATTGCTAATATTTCTTTTCCACCCTCTATCTCACGTTCAACGGTTGCATGATTACCATCAATTTCTAATTTTTTTATGACCGAAACAGAAGGAAGGTCTAAAAGTTCGCCCAGCATCCCGGCTACTTTCGAGCCGTTATAGTCAATGGATTCCCTGCCGGTTAATATAAGGTCGAACGGGTTTGATTTGACATACTGCGCAACCTGGAAGGCAACAAACCAGGCATCGTGGGGCCTGGCATTGATGCGCACGGCATCGGTAGCGCCTATTGCGAGCGCTTTGCGTATGGTCGGCTCCGTGTTGGCTTCACCAACATTGATTGTTGTTACCGAACCATTACCGCCATCGGTTAGCTCAATAGCGCGCGCAAGGGCAATCTCATCATAAGGGTTTAATATAAATTGAACCCCATTTGCATTAAATTGGGTGTTGTTATCTGTAAAAGTTATTTTTGTCGTTGTATCGGGGACATTACTTATACATACCAGTATTTTCATCATATATAGGTTTGTGCAAATTTAGTTAAAAAACAGAGAGTTTAAAATGCAGATAAGTAGATTAGAGAAGCTATTAGAATTTATAAAAAGCGAACCGGACGACCCGTTCCTCAAATACGCGCTCGCTACCGAGTATCTGCGTCTTAATCAAACAGATACGGCTTTATGGTATTATGAGGACCTTGTAAATAAACATCCGGGTTATACCGGCACTTATTATCATTTAGGGAAACTGTATGAAGCCTTGAACCGCAAACAAGACGCAATAAACACCTACGAAACCGGCATGAAAATTACACGAGAACAGCGTGATAACCATGCATTTTCGGAATTACAGGCCGTTTACCGCCTTGCTGCGGGCGAGGATGACGATGACTTTTAAGTTTATTAGTCATTGGGTCATTAGTCATTAAGTCATTGCGATAAAGCTATTGGAGGGTAACAATTTGATATTAAATGTTAATGGTTTGATGTATAATATTTTTAACCGATGCCCGCAGACTCTGCACTAATGACCCAATGACCAATGACCACATGAAGAAACGGCAGCTTTTATTTTTACGTGATGTAATTATTTATACTTTCACTGCATTTGGGGGCCCGCAAGCGCACATTGCTGTATTGCTGCGCGAATTTGTTGAAAAACGACGTTATATCACCGAAAGTGAATTGATGGAGTTAAGCGCCTTGTCGCAACTATTGCCAGGGCCGTCATCAACACAAACATTAATTGGCATAGCCTGGAAAGTTGGAGGGTTGCGGTTAGCTATCATCACTTTTTTAATATGGGTACTGCCCTCGGCAACCATTATGTGCATCGCGGCGGTAAGCTATAAAATGTTTGCCGACAGGGCAAGATTTGCGGAGGTGCTGCGCTTTGTGCAACCTATCGCCGTGGGTATAGTTGCTTATGCCACTTTTACATTTGCCAATAAATTTTTGAAAACCAGGGTGAGCGCCATGCTGGCAATCGGGTCGCTTATTGCAACGCTTATACTCCAAAATGCTTATGCGTTCCCTATACTTATTATGTTGGGGGGGATTATTTCATCAGCCCTGGATACGCAACCACAGGAAAATGAATTGCGGGTTAAACTGTTTTCAAACGTAAACCCCAAAAAGGTTACTTATTTTATTGGCATATTATTGTTTTTTGCCGCCCTGGGCGCCCTTGTAAATCAAACCTCGCCATTTAGTTTACCCATACGGTTGTTTGAAAACTTTTACCGCAACGGTATATTAATATTTGGCGGCGGCCAGGTATTGGTACCACTTATGTACACTGAATTTGTTGAGGTGAAACATTATCTTACAAACTCTGAATTTCTTTCGGGATACGCCTTGCAGCAGGCATTACCCGGCCCTACTTTTTCCTTCACCTCGTTTTTAGGAGGCATGAGCATGGCTAATAAAGGTGGCAGCATTATTGGCCAGGTTGCAGGCAGTGTGGTAGCGGTTATAGGAATAAACGCACCAGGCCTAATCCTTATCTTATTTATAGTTCCGTTTTGGAACGATCTTAAAAAAATTACACGTATAAAAAACTCATTGAGCGGCATAAACGCGGTTGCCGTTGGTTTTATGGCCACGGCATTAATTTTATTGGCCCGGCCTTTCGGCTTAAACTGGCTGGCTTATTTAATAATGGCAGCAACGTTTTTACTTTTATATTTCACTAAAATAAAAACACCGGTAATTATTATAATAGGGATTGTTTTGGGGTTGATTTTTTAGCCCCCGGCCCCCCAGCCCCCTAAAGGGGGAGTTTTTGAATAGCAGCTTTGATTTTCATTCCCCCTTTAGGGGGCTAGGGGGCCTAAAACGGCTGCTCATCATCCATATCATTCATGCTTGACGGCCTGATAATAAAGTTGCTTGGTTTTTCAAAATCCTGTGAAGGGGTTAAACCTGAAAAGGCATTGCCGGGGGCAAAAGAACCGCTCATTCCCTGGTCAAGATCAGTGAATTTAACATATTTACCTACAAACCTTAACCTTACACGGCCGGTTTCACCGTTACGGTGCTTGGCGATAATAATCTCGCCAACACCCTGTGTAGGGTTATTATCTTCATCAACTTCTAATCCATAATATTCAGGGCGGTAAAGGAACAGCACCATATCTGCATCCTGCTCAATGGAACCCGATTCGCGTAAATCTGAAAGCATCGGGCGTTTTGAACCTCCCGGGCGGTTTTCAACAGCACGGCTTAATTGTGAAAGCGCTATCACCGGCACATTTAATTCTTTGGCAACTGATTTTAAAGCCCTTGATATGCTGCCGATTTCCTGCTCGCGGTTACCGCTGCCTTTGCCATCGCCGCCTTTACCCTGCATTAGCTGCAAATAGTCAATAATAATCAGTTGCACATCATGCTGCGATTTTAAACGGCGGCATTTCGCCCTGAATTCAAAGATATTCAGCGCAGGGGTGTCGTCAATGATCAAGGGCGCTTGCTCAAGGCGGCCAATTTTTGAGTGGATCTGCGCCCATTCCCATTCTTCCAGGTTGCCTTTACGGATCTTTTCCTGCTCAATTTCGGTTTCACCGGATATTAAACGGTTAACTAACTGCACTGATGACATTTCGAGTGAAAACACCACAACCGGCCTGTTAAAATCAACTGCGGCATTGCGGGCGCAGCTTAAAACAAAAGCCGTTTTACCCATAGCCGGACGTGCTGCTATAATAACCAGGTCTGATTTTTGCCAGCCTGATGTCATACGGTCAAGGTCGGTAAATCCTGAGGCTACACCTGTTAATCCATCTTTTTTATCTTTCAGCGCTTCAATTTCCTTCAAGGTTTCGTGCATCAGATCGTCCATCTTGCGGGAATCGCGGCGAAGGTTATTTTGAGCGATCTCAAACAGGTTTTTTTCTGCCCTGTCTAACAACTCGAGCACATCGGTAGTATCCTCGTATGCGCTTTGTATAACTTCAGTGGATATCCTGATCAATTCGCGCTGTATAAATTTTTGAATAATGATACGCGAGTGGAACTCGATATTGGCTGCCGAGGCGACACGGTTAGTGAGTTCGGTTATATAATATGCCCCGCCTATCATTTCCAGTTCACCTTGCTGGCGCAGTTGGGCGGTTACGGTAAGTATATCAACCGGCGATGATTTTTCGAACAAGTGCCGGATAGCGTAAAATATTTTCTGGTGGTTATCTTTATAAAAAACCTCTGGCTTTAAAATATCAATAACAGACGACAATGCATCTTTTTCGAGCATCAAAGCACCCAAAACAGCCTCCTCGAGGTCGATTGCCTGCGGCGGAAGTTTACCAAGCCCACTGTAAGGGGTCGGGTTAGTAATTCTGTTTTTTCGGTCGGTGGTGTTCGGCTTATTAAACTGGTTATCGTTCTCCAAAATCATCGTAACAAAAATATATTAAAAATGTTCCAACTTATTAAGTTTTTAAATCTTTTTGGCGCAACCCGTTAAACCGTTAAAATCTCCGTGAATTATCATCTTTTTATTAACAGCCGATTGTTGATAAATTTTTGCAAAGCTTATATTTTATTAAAAATCAGGCAAGTACAAGCTTGTTGATAACTTTTATTTTAAATTCTGTAACGAAACACCTATCTATTAGCTACTAAATATAAGGTTAATAAAGTAAAATAGTATGCTTATTTTTGCCAACTTATTAATTATTAATGTTATACAACCAACAGAGGGAAAAACGTGAAAGCAACCAGGTGGTTTTCGGCATCCGCGCAGTTGTTGAAGCCATCCGTTCGGGTAAAGAAATTGAGGCTTTGTACATGCAGCGGGGCATTGGCGGGGCCTTGCTAAATGAACTTAAAGAGTTGCTGAATGAATACCAGGTAACAGCACAACAGGTGCCTGTTGAAAAACTAAACCGCCTTACCCAAAAAAACCACCAGGGGGTGGTCGCATTCATTTCGCCAATCGTTTATCAGAAGATAGAAGATATCATCCCGCAGATATTTGAAAATGGCGATGTGCCTTTGATATTGATTTTAGATGCCATTACGGATGTACGCAACATGGGTGCCATAGCCCGCACGGCCGAATGTGCCGGCGTGCATGCTATTGTTGTCCCCGCCAAAGGGTCGGCGCAAATAAATCCCGATGCTATTAAAACTTCGGCGGGGGCATTATATAAAATACCTGTTTGCAGGCATGATAATTTTATACAAACTGTTAAATTTTTGCAGGAATCCGGTTTGCAATTAGTGTGCTGCACCGAAAAAACCAAAGAGGATATCTATGTGCCGGATTATAAAGCCCCAACGGCTATTATTATGGGTTCGGAAGAAGACGGTGTACGCAATGAAATAATCCG
>DATCES010000006.1:0-2898 GCA_036509935.1 Mucilaginibacter sp. | reverse complement strand
AAATCCGTAATGGTTATCATACGGCTGTCAATAAACAGCTGTTCGCGCAGGTTTTCAATTTCGGTATATACTTTTTTGGCTTCAAAATCGTAGATAACTTCGTCAACCAGCCGGTAAACAAATGGTGAGTGTACCCCATGCCTGTTTTTTGCTTTAAAACGGTGCCATAGGTGATCTTTCGCGAACCTAAAATTAAACATGGTTGTAAAAATATATAAACCTTTAGTATTTTAGCGGTAATGAGCACGATAAATCCAATAGAAGTAAATTCATTGATCCGCCTGTTAGACGACCCTGACGGGGAGATATTTGAGCATGTGCACCAAAAATTGCTCTCCTTCGGCGGCGAAGCTATCGAATACCTGGAGATGGCCTGGGAAGAAGCGTTTGATCCCATTCAACAGGATAGAATTGTTGGGCTGGTACATGAGATACAGTTTGGCACCGTAAAAAAGGACCTTCAGCTTTGGCATCAAAGCGGCGCTTTTGACCTTTTGCAGGGCATACTTATTGTTAACCGTTACCAATACCCGGATCTTGACGAGCAAAAGGTTATTAACCAGATAGAAGCCATAAAACGCGACATCTGGATACAAATGATGCATGAGGCAAGCCCGGCGGAGCAGGTTAAACTCATTAATCATGTTTTTTACACTATTTATGGCTTTAGCGGGAACACTGCCAACCACCAGGATCCGCAAAATAGTTATATAAGCCAGGTGTTGGAAACTAAAAAAGGCAACCAGCCATCGCTGGCCATTATTTATTCAATCATCGCCCAAAAATTAGACATCCCAATTTATGGCGTAAACCTGCCGCAGCATTTTATCCTGGCTTACCTTGACGAAACGTTGCAAAGCGAATTTGAAGGGGGCATTTTATTTTACATCAATGCTTTTAACAAAGGCTTTATTTTTGGCCGCAGGGATGTTGACATGTTTTTGAAGCAACTGAACCTGAAATTTGACAAACAGTTTTATGAACCCTGCTCAAATACCAATATTATTAAACGGGTGTTACGTAACCTTATCAGCGCTTATGAACACTCTGGTTCATCTGAAAAAGTAAATGAATTATTGGAATTGCTGCGAATAATGGATTGAGCCGAGGCTATCCGGGGTTGTTTAGCTAAGGCCGGTTTCTTTCCGGATACCTGTGTCCTAAATGAGCCGTTTTGTGGCTTTTCTGGCATACACCGGTGTACCTGTAGTTGGAAAAATGTGCCGCAGCAATAAGTAAACCGCCAATCGGCACTATAATTGCATCTTGTTAGCTGGTGACAAATAAATGTCCGGCAATGATCATTAAGAATTCGGTGATGAGAACAATAACATCAGTACAAGTTTGTGATGGGTGGGGAAGTAAGATAAACCCATAGTTATATTTTTACATGTAGATTATTTAATAATAAATTAAAGATTTCTTAATGTTTTATCTATTATTACCTTTGCCAATGTTAAATTAATACTGTGCACGATATACAAACATCTTCATTAATAGATACCTGGAAGGAAACCTGGAATTCGCCGCATAAACGATGGCTGATGATTATTGGCACTATCAGCATGTTGGCTGTAGTGTTTATACTCCCTGTTTTTTTCGGTTATATTGAAAAAAGGCCGGGCGCATTGCTTAATGACCGGCTGTTAGCTGCAATACCCCCACACAATGTTTCGGTGCTGATTTTTGCAATTATATGGGGAATGATCCTGTTTATATTTATCAGGGCAATATTTAATCCCTCAATTTATATCACCTATTGCTGGACATTAATATTCGTTGTAATTGCCCGGTTTATTTGCATCACCCTGGTACCGCTGGACCCGCCTGTGGGGCTCATCCCATTAGCAGATCCTTTTACCAGTGTTTTTTACGGAAATGTGATTGTTACCAAAGACCTGTTTTTTTCGGGGCATACTGCTATACTTACCTTAATAGTTTTATGTTTCGAAAAAAAAACCGATAAGCTGATAGCGTCATTGGCCCTTGTCGTGGTCGCTTTTTTATTGCTGGTGCAGCATATTCATTATACCATTGATATTTTGGCGGCCCCTGTAATAGTTTACGGGCTTTACCGCGCAACCGTTCATTTTCTTTATAGAAGTAAAAGAAAGCCACACGCAAAGGTGGTGAATATGCCACAAGAAGTACTGGCAAAAATTTATTCTGAAGGCAACTAAACAGCTACTTTATCTTCACATAAACATGTTTTATGTTCCCTTTGCCGGATTCCCTTTCATCAAAATCGAATTTATTCAGGCTTTTAATAAGCGGGTACATTTTGGGGTAGCCGTAATTCCTGGCGTCGAAATCGGGTTTCTTTTTTAGTATCTGCGTTCCCAGGTTTCCTAAATATGCCCAGCCATTTTCATCGGCCAGGTCGGTGATGCTGTCCCTTAATAGTTTTACCAGTTCCTGTCCAATTTTATCAATCGGCGCCGGTTTTTGACCGCCGCGTTTTTTGGAGGGCCGGGTTTTCCGTTCCTCGTCGGCAGGGGGTTCCTCGGCTTTCAAAATTTCAATGTAAATAAATTTGTCGCAGGCGGTAATAAAGGGGATAAGTGTTTTTTTCTCGCCTATGCCTATCACTTTCATCCCCGCTTCACGCAGCCTTATGGCAAGCCGGGTAAAATCACTGTCGCTTGATACGATGCAAAAACCATCAACCTTGCCCGAATATAAAATATCCATGGCATCAATAATCATGGCGCTGTCGCTTGAGTTTTTGCCGGTGGAGTAGCTATACTGCTGTATCGGGGTAATCGCATTTTCGAGCAAAACGGTTTTCCAGCCCGAAACTGTTTGCTTGGTCCAATCGGCATATATCCTTTTAAATGTTGGGGTGCCGTACTTTGCAATTTCTTCAAACATCTGCTTCACATTGGCATACGGAACATT
>DATCES010000005.1:0-2115 GCA_036509935.1 Mucilaginibacter sp. | reverse complement strand
TGCAGAAAACGAAGTATGGATAGGCACGGGCAGCAACGGTGTTTGCCTTTTAGATAAAAAAAAGGGCCTCGTTGGCAGCTATGCACCTCATGATAATACCGATGCTATACGTGCTATTATTGGTATAAATGACACTACTTTAGGTATAGGCTTTGAAAAAACAGGCATCAGGTTTTTTAATACCGTCACCAAAACTTTTGATACGCCCCGATCAAAAACACTAAACGCTTCCTTTAATGCCGAAACCAATATTAAATGCCTTTATTATCAAAAACCTTTACTGTGGATAGGCACCGGGGGCGCGGGCATAGTGATCTATAATACAATAAACGGGACAACCAGATATTTAACCACTAAAGACGGGTTGCCTAACAATACAATTTATGGAATTTTGCCCGATGACATAGGGGATCTATGGGTAAGCACCAACAAGGGCCTCAGCCGTTTTAGCCCTTCAATTATTAATGGTAAACCCATCCCTGCACAGTTTACAAACTATACATCGGTGCAGGGTTTACAAAGTAATGAATTTAATACGGGAGCGTACTTTAAAAGCAGTAACGGTATGTTGCTTTTTGGCGGTATTAATGGGCTCAACCTATTCGATCCTTCAAAATTCAGGAACGAAAATAAAACCGTCTCTGTTGTTTTTACTAAAATATTAGTGGACAATGAACCCGTTGAGAATGAAACTTCAGCACCATTTAAAAAAACAGTTGATCTCTCCTACCAAAATCATTCTATTGCTTTTAATTTCGCGGCGCTTGATTTTTTCTCTCCGCTACAGTTCCATTATTATTATAAATTGGATGGGTATGATAAAGCCTGGATAGATGCAGGCCAGCGTAATTATGTTTCATATACCAATGTCCCTGAAGGCCGGTACAACTTCCTGGTTAAATATGTAAAGAAGGATAATGCCGGTAATGCCGCCATCTCAAATATCATACTTAAAATAAATGGGCCTGTTTATAAAAAACCCTGGTTTATTATACTTGCAATTCTACTAATCATGGGAGTTGCTTACGGTTTGTACCGTTACCGGATTGCCCAGTTATTTAAATTGCTCCAAATTCGTCAGCGAATTGCTACCGATTTGCATGATGATATAGGCTCTACCTTATCTAACATTAATATATTATCTGAACTTTCAAAAAAGAGCCTCGAAAATCCCTCGCAAGCGAATATATTTTTAGATCGTATATCCGAAGAGGTACAAACTTCCAGCCAGTCGCTTGATGATATTATATGGAGTATAAACGCTCACAACGACAACTGGGAAGAAACCTTTAGCCGGATGCGCCGCTATGCAGCAGAGTTTTTTGAAAATACCGGTACAAATTACGCTATAGCGTTGCAGGAACAGGCAGGAATGACAAGGTTAAAAATGGATAAAAGACGGGATATATTTCTGATTTATAAAGAAATATTGAACAATATCCATAAACATGCCGAGGCAACGGAAGTAGAGATCAGTATGTATTTTCAGGAACAACGATTGATAATGGCTATATCAGATAATGGAAAAGGATTTGATAAAAGCTCGCAAACTCACCGTAACGGTCTTAAAAATCTAAATAACCGCGTTGCCCGGTGGAAAGGAACTATCAACATTGAAACAAGCAAAGCAGGAACACATATCCATATTGCTATATAATTCAACTCACTCATTTGAGTGAGTTGCAGCATTAATTATTTAATTAATTTAGACAGATGAACCCAATTAGCCTGGTATTATTTGAAGACAACGATAGACTGAGAGAATCGCTTGTCTTTTTACTGAAAAATACTGAAGGCTTTAGTGTACTGGCAGATTATAATAACTGCAACGATGCGGCCTCGGCCATGCGCATTTACAAACCCGATGTTGTGTTAATGGATATTGACATGCCCGGCAAAACCGGGGTGGAGGGTGTGCGGATGGTTAAAGAAGCAATGCCTTTTACCGCAGTAATTATGTTCACCGTTTTTGAGGATGAGGACAAACTGTTTGAGTGCCTTTGTGCCGGGGCCAATGGCTATATGCTTAAAAAAACACCACCGGGTAAGCTTTTTGAGGCTATACAGGAGGTAAAAGACGGTGGCGCACCCATGTCTCCGTCTATCGCCCGTAAG
>DATCES010000004.1:0-4175 GCA_036509935.1 Mucilaginibacter sp. | reverse complement strand
GGCGGATAGGCGAGGTAAAGTGTGTGTAATGATCAAACGCCAAACCATAATGACTGCTGCTTTTTGTGGTGTATATAGCTTTGGCCATGGAACGGATTGCCAACTGCGTAAGCACATTCTGCTCCTTTTTGCCCTCCACGTCTTCCATCAAAAAGTTAAGGGATTTGGCTGTTTCCTTGTCTGATTTTGTGTTGATCTTATAGCCAAACCTTGCGGCAAATTGTGCGAAATTAGCCAATGCTTCTGGTTTTGGGGTATCGTGCACACGGTAAACAAATGTGTATTTATGCTTGCCCTTCCCCATTTTACTTACATATTCGGCTACCTTTCGGTTGGCAAGCAGCATAAAGTCTTCAATCAGTTTATGGGCGTCCTTGCGCTCCTTAACATATACACCGGTAGGTTTGCCATTCTCATCCAATTTGAATTTTACCTCGGTGGTTTCAAAACTTATGGCACCGTTCTTAAATTTGCGTTCGCGCAATTTGTAAGCTAAAGCATTCAGTTTTAAAATTTCATTTTCAAATTCACCTGCTTTATTTTCAATTACTTCCTGCACTTCTTCATAAGCAAAGCGCCTGTCGGAATTGATAACGGTTTTGCCAAACCACTCATTTATAACGTGCGCTTCCCCATCCATCTCAAATACTGCCGAAAAGCACAGCTTGTCTTCCCTGGGCCTTAATGAGCATAAGCCATTTGATAAACGTTCCGGCAGCATAGGTATAACCCTGTCAACAAGGTAAACGGATGTGCCCCGGTCTTCAGCCTCCTTATCCAAAGCCGAATCCGGTTTAATATAATGCGATACATCAGCTATATGAACGCCAATTTCGTAATTTCCGTTTTCCAATTGCTTAAATGAAAGGGCATCATCAAAATCTTTGGCGTCAAAAGGGTCGATGGTAAAAGTAGTAATTGTGCGGAAATCGCGCCTTTTAGCAATTTCTTCTTTTGAGATTATATCAGGAATTTGTTCGGATTCATGCTCAACTTCCGGTGTGAAAGATAGCGGGAAGCCATATTCGGCAAGGATGGCGTTCATCTCCGTGTCATTCTCGCCTTGTTTGCCTAAAATATGTTTGATGCGGCCAATAGGGTTTTTGGCGTCAGCAGGCCAGTCGGTAATTTCGGCAATTGCTTTTATCCCGTTTTTAGCGCCGTTTAACGCGCTCATGGGGATAAAAATATCGTGCATCATTTTACGGTCATCCGGGATAAAAAACGCAAACCGTTCCGAAAGTTTTACAATGCCGGTAAACTCCATTTTGGCGCGCTGTATAATCTCAATTACTTCGCCTTCCTTATTTTTGCCCTTGCTTTTGGCATAAACGTAAACCTTTACCCGGTCGCCGTTCAAGGCATTGCGCAATTTACGGGGGGCTACAAAAATGTCGTTTTCAAACTCATCCCCGGTAACAATAAAGGCCGATCCATCGTTGGTCATGTCAACCACGCCTTCTATAAATGTTTTCAGCACCAGCAACTGGAATTTGCCAGGCGAAAGCTCTTTTAAAACCCCTTTTTTTGATTCATCTTTTAATATATCAAAGATCACTTCGCGCGCTTCGGGGTCGCGCACATTTAATTTAGCAGAAACCTGTTTATAATTTAATGGCGTATTGCCGTTTTGCTCGAAAATATCAAGTATCATTTGGGTAAGTACCTGGTTGATGGAGGGGTGGTTTTTGTTTTTGGAGGACATAGGAAGATGTAAGTATCGGACAAAGATACAAAGTTTGGATGCAGATTGGGGAGTGCGGAAAAATGAAATTTTGCTAATGAATCCTACAAGCGATGCGGATCAATACATTGGAGATCAATAATTCTTTCAAAATCTTTTAAATTCCTTGTCAGCAGTTTGAGGTTTTTTGTTGCAGCAGTTGCGGCAATAATTGCGTCAGGAAGCTTTAGCCGATAAATTTTCCTTATTTCGATTGACTTTAGTATGATATTTTCGTCAAGGTTGAAAACGGTTGAGGCAGACATAAAGCCATTTAGTACCCTTAAATGCTCATCCGAAGCTTTTTGCCACGCTAATATTTCGATCCTTGAAATTACAGATAATTGAATAGAAATACGATCTATCAAATTAGTTGACGATACAGGCAATCTGTTTTCCAGGTAGTCAATAATAGTGTTTGTATCTATTAAATATCCCGGTCCCATTCGTTACGAATATCTTTTATGTGAGATTGAAAATCGTCATACTGGTCAGCAGTCAATTTTAAAGCCCCCCTGAAATCGGATGGTTTTTTCTTTTTTAAATTTTCCTGCTCATTTAATTCATCCACAGCATACAATAATACTTCAACCTGCCTGCCAAGGTAGTTTTTAGGTATATGTATAGATACATCCTGTTTTTCCGGTGTTATTAGGGTCCGTATCATGTTTTACAGAGCGATTATTTATATTGTCTGTAGCAAATTTAGACATTTTTGTTTATAAATAGTAAACCGTTTACTGAAATCCTGCCAATTCCATCTTCCGGCATCGTTTTAACCAACTTAATGATATTTAACGCAAAGGCTTTGGTTCTGATTTTGAGATCGTTTACAGGTTGCATGAGTTTTTGATTTTATATGATAAGATTAATTAATTCAATTTTAAATTTTTCATTTAGGTCATTTTGCAATCAGCATTTCAATCCCTAAAATTAAAACATTCCGCAATCGGCATTCCGACTTTCGCATTTATTTCCCCGGTATCGATGCAATCAGCTTTTTAGTATATTCTTCCTTCGGATGATAATATATCTCATCCGGATCGCCCATTTCAACTATTTCGCCTTTATTCATCACCATCATGCGATCAGAAATGTGTTTGATGACTGCCAGATTATGAGAAATGAAAATATAAGTAAGGTTAAATTCCTGTTGTAACTCACGGATGAGGTTAAGTACCTGCGCCTGTACGGATACATCAAGGGCTGATACGGACTCATCACAAATAATAAACTTGGGCTGCAGAGCCAGGGCGCGGGCTATAACAATGCGCTGCCTTTGGCCGCCCGAAAACTCGTGCGGGTAGCGGTTAAAATGTTCCGGCAGCAGGTTTACGCGCTCCAGCAATTCTAAAACCTTTTTTTTACGTTTGGCATCGTTGGCATAAAACTGATGTACCTGCAATGGCTCCATCAATGAATCGCCAACAGTTAGCCTCGGGTTTAACGAAGAATACGGATCCTGGAAAATAATTTGTATATCCTTGCGGATTTCCCGCAGGTCATTTTTTTTAAGCCCGCGCAGATCAATGTTTTCAAAATTTATACTGCCGGACGTGGGTTCTATCAAACGCAATATGCTGCGGCCCAAAGTGGTTTTCCCGCAGCCCGATTCGCCAACCAGCCCAAGTGTTTCGCCGGGGTAAACATCAAAACTAATCTGGTTAACAGCCTTAACAACCTCTTTTGACTTCCCGAAAAAATTCCTTCCAACCGGGAACCAGGTATTAAGCCCGTTTATTTTTAGCAAGGGTTGCTGATTGTACAAACGGTTTTTTCTTTCCTGTATCTCATCTGTCTTATATAAATAACCTTCCCTTATTTTTTCAATGCTTACTGTTTTTTTTGTTTCAGCATCTAAGAAATCAGCAATAACGGGCAGTTTTTTTAAATGATAATCAGGGGACGGCCTACAGGCCAGCAATCCTTTGGTATATGGATGTTTTGGATGGGAAAATAATAATTTAACAGGGGCTTCCTCAACTACTTCGCCTTTATACATCACCAAAACGCGGTCGGCTATTTCGCTGATTACGCCCAGGTCGTGCGATATAAATATCAGGCTCATATTGCGCCCGGCTTTCAGCTTCAGCAATAATTCGATAATTGTTTGTTGAACAGTAACGTCAAGGGCGGTGGTGGGTTCATCGGCAATCAGTATTTCCGGGTTGCAACACAGCGCCATGGCAATCATTACCCTTTGTTTTTGGCCACCCGAAATTTGGTGAGGGTAACTGTCAAAAATTGCTTCGGGGCGGGGCAACTGTACTTCTTTAAACAGCGCTATTGTTTTTTGCTTCGCTTCGGCTTTGCTGCTGCCGAGGTGCAGGCGTATTGCCTCCGTGATCTGGTAGCCGCAAGTTAAAACCGGGTTAAGCGAGGTCATTGGCTCCTGGAAAATCATCGCCATTTGATGGCCGCGTATCCTGCGCATCCCCTGTTCAGGCAATTT
>DATCES010000003.1:0-2588 GCA_036509935.1 Mucilaginibacter sp. | reverse complement strand
GGCTTGTCCTCATGTACCTGCGGGTACATGGAGCAGGTATAATAAGATTTATTCTGGGCATCAACTACAGGTTGGTCCTTTTGTTTACAGGCATTCAACAAAACGATCAAAACCAACAAAAAAAATTGGGTTTTAAATATCCTTGCTATTGTAAAACCTGTTTGTTGCTTGTTATTCATTTCCTTTGGTTTTAATAAAACTTTCACTGTCTGTTAAATATTGGGCGTTAGCGGCAATGGTGTCCTGTGCCGACAGCCCTTTGGTTATTAAGGCACTGTCGCCCTTTACTACACTGCTTTCAATTTGTTGTACTTTAAATAACCCTCCATGTTTAAGCCATACAATTTTATTTTGGCCCAGGTCGGTCATCGCGCGGCGGGGTATCCAAAGGCCGCTTTTTGTCCCTGTATTTATTACCGCTTTTACCAGGCTGTTCACCTTTAGTTCGTGATCCATGTTATCCAGGTAAACCCTTATCGAGGTGGTTTTATCGCCATTCGGAAAAAACGGTTCAATAAAATCAACTGTGCCGTTTAATACCTTTCCGGGTATATCCGGTAGGGCCATGGTTACTGCCTGGTGCAATTTAAGGTTAGCGATATCGGTGTTTTTAACTTTTATAATTGCCCATAAACGATGCGCGTTAACTACATTGAAAATAGTTTCACCCTGCGCCACGTACATCCCCTCCTTAGTGGATAAAAGCGTGTTGGTGGTATACGCCCCGTCTGCATTTGGTCCATCCATCACCACATTCTGGTCATGGGCCTTGTCGTGTACATGGCCATTATAGGGGCTGAACACAGGCAACCTATAAAACGCTTTATGGCTTTTTTTAATCTGGTTTAACTGGCCCTGGCTTAGCCCCAGCAATAGTAGTTTTTGTTCTGCCGACCTTATCAATTCCGTTTCTTGCGGCGAATGTTCCTCCAGGTATATCAAATCCTGCTGGGCGTTTACTATATCGGGGCTATAAATATCAAAAATGCGTTCGCCTTTATAAATTTCTTCAAAAGAATATTTGATATAAAGTTTCTCTATCCTGCCCGAAAATCGGGCGGCGATATTGTTAAAAGCCCGGGCATCGTAATCAATAAAACCATCGGCATTTATATTTACAGCAACATCCTTTTGCTGCGGTACAAGGGTACTTATTGAGGAGATCACCGTTGAATTTACCGGCTGTAAAACGGTACTGATATCAATCCCCGCGCTTTCGCTGGCCTGCCCATACTTTTTAACCAGCGCCATTCCGCAAATAGGGCAAAACCCCGGCTGGTCTTCCAGTACCTGGTGGTGCATAGGGCAGGTATATTTTACTGCATTGCCTTGTGCAGTTACGTTAGGTTTTTGCTTGCATCCTGCTATCAGCAATAAAACAATAAACAGGAGCGATGATGATGTTTTAATACTTTTCATTTTCTTTTTCATAAGCTACCTGTAATTGTAAAAGCTCCTGAAGCCGGTCCAGGGCTTCCATCCGGGCTGATTGTAAATCTTTTATACCATCCAAAACCGTTGGCAGGTCCCCGGTATTTTGCTCATAAGCCTGCAGCGATGTTTTATAATTGTTTTGCAAAGCAGGGATAATGTTTTGCTGATAGTTTTTCATCTGCTTTTTTTTGCTGCCCATATCCGTTCGTAGCCCGGCCAATTGCCCTTCGGCCTGGTTAAGTATATCCAGTTTTTTTTGCTGCAATTCCTCAACTTCGTACCTGATACCATTTAAGTTGGCTTTGTATTCTTTAGAAGCCCAGGGTACGATGGGAATGGTGACCGAACCCATAAGTATATATTGATTGGGATAGCCCCCGTAACTGAGCATGTGCGCGGCCTGGATGCCAAAGTCGGGTTTGCGCTTGCTGTATTCCATTTTGGCATTTAGCTGCTGTAATTCAATATTGCTGTTAACGGCCTTAATATCGCTGCGCGCGGATGCCAGCGCAGCCGTGTCGGTTAAGCCCGATTCGTAATCTCTGACCACTAAATCAGTATCCACCATAAAAGGGGTTTGTTTATCCCGGTTCATCAGTGTATTGAGCATAATGTTTTTTTGGCGTATTTCGTTGTTCAGTTGTTCCCGGGTATTGTCCAATTCATACAAGTCAGCTTTGGCCTTATATATGTTGCTTAGTTTTTCCTTGCCGTAGGTAAGCCGGATATTAGCATCTTTAAGCATATATTCCAGCAGGCTTTGGATGTTTTGCAATAACGCCAGCTTCTTTTCCAATACCACCCGGTCAAAATAATATTGCCTGGCTTCTGCTATCAACTGGTTTTTAAGATATTGTTTATCCTGTTCGGTTACAGCGGACAGCCCTTTCATATAATTTTCTTTAGCCCTTAATTTAACCGGATTAGTGAACATCTGTTCGGCGCTGATCATAAATGAACCTGTATTAGGATTCAGTTGGTAAGGGGTTTGGTACTGGCCCGCACTGATCTGGGGGGCTGGCTGGCTCCCCGCCCCCAGTGCATAAGCATTCTGGGCCCCGGCTTTAGCATCAAATGCCGTTAAACCCGGGTTGGCCGTAGTTATCCGCGCTACCACGCTATCCAATGGCAACACCAGCGATTGCCCCTGCAAT
>DATCES010000002.1:0-4201 GCA_036509935.1 Mucilaginibacter sp. | reverse complement strand
CAACATCATTGCCTGGCCTTTAGCCTGGTATTTTATGAACAACTGGCTGCAAGGGTTCCCTTATCGGATCGGGATAAGCTGGTGGATGTTCGCGGTTTCCCTGTCGGCAGGCATTATTATCGCATTTTCAACAATTGCCTTTAAAACTATAAACGCCGCAATGGCAAACCCGGTGGATAGTTTGAGGGCGGAATAAGGTAGGGGATTACGCGCTAAAGGTAAAAGGTTTTGATACCTTACAGTTAGTGTAAAACCAAACTTCGTTTCATCAAAGCTATTTATTTACTCCAGGCCCAGAACCTCTTTCTGTTTTATCTCGACCAAACCGGAGCTTTGGTCGTGCTTTAGGTAAATGCTAACGTGGTAGAAATTATTATCAAACAAATAAATGCTTGAAGATGCATCGGCCCCGCGGAATTTCAGGTCAAGGCCGTTTCTTTTGGCCTGGCTTATCATATTAATAATATTTTTAGGATCGGTTGATGTATAATTAACAGTACGCAATACGGTGCCATCGTAAAGCTTAGTGAAATTGCCTACAATTATTCTTTCGGAGTTGGGTTTATTGTTGATATTTTTAAAATACTCCAGTTCCTGCCCGTTAACCACCCCAGTATAATCCTGCCTGAAGGCATTTCCTTGTAACAAGGCATTATACACTTCCCCGTTTGTAAGGTTGGTATAATAAATAAGGTCGCCAAACTTTACGCTCTGCCCCCGCATATTTAAACTGCAAAAAAGCAGGAATGGTAAAAAGAACAGGTATTTTTTCATAGCGACTGTAAATGGTACTTCAAATATAGTTTTTTTAATATTCAACTCAAGTTCCCGGATGATAGGTTTTTACGATATTATTCAAACAAATAATTTTAATAAATTAACATTATTTTTCAAATCCATATTTTTCCTTTACTTTGTGTTTAAAATACACCATCCTGGTACAACTGATTGCCAGGTTACAAACCAACTATTAATAATTATGAGCGCTAAATTTTCCAGGTATTTACTGTGCGGCATTTTTATGGCCGCAGCCTTTACTGCTGTAAATGCACAATCAAAAAAAAGCCAATCCATTGATGAAAAAATTTCGTCAGTCATCAAAAAACTCACACTCGAAGAGAAAATTTCGGTATTGCACGCCAATGGGATATTTTCGGCAGGCGGCATTAAACGTTTGGGTATCCCGGAAATAATGACTGACGATGGCCCTTTAGGTGTTCGCGAGGATGTAAAAGAAGGATGGGGATCCACAAATCTGACTACCGACTCTGCAACTTTTTTTCCTAACGGATCTGCTTTGGCAGCAACCTGGAACCCTGACCTTGCCTATAAATATGGACATGACATGGGCGAAGAAGCCCGCGCACGCAATAAAACTGTTATGCTTGCCCCGGCATTTAATATTTGCCGCACACCACTTTGCGGCCGTACTTATGAGTATTACTCCGAAGATCCCTTTTTAAATGCACGCCTTGCGGTGCAATCCGTAAAAGGCATACAAAGCCAGCATGTTGCCGCTTGTGTAAAACATTTTGCGGTAAATAACCAGGAGGTAGAGCGCGGCCGCATAAGCGTAGAAGTGGATGAGCGGGCATTACGCGAAATATACCTTCCGGCATTCAAGGCATCAATAACTGAAGGCAATGCCTGGACCATCATGTCGGCTTATAACAAATTACGGGGCGTTTATTGTTCTGAAAATGATTACTTGCTCAACAAAATACTAAAAGGGGAATGGAAATTTAAAGGCGCTGTTATAAGCGACTGGGGGGGCACCCATAGTACCGTTAATGCCGCAAATAATGGCCTCGATCTTGAAATGGGTTCAACGCCCCCATACAATACGTATTATTTTGCTGATAAACTCCTTGATTCTGTAAAAGCCGGAAAAGTAAGCATGAAGGTAATTGACGAAAAAGTACACCGTATTTTATGGGTGGTATATCATACCTCGCTAAGTGATAACCAGCCTGCCGGAAAAATCAATACCCCTGAACATAGCCAGACGGTTTATGATATCGCCGCCGAATCAATCGTATTATTAAAAAATGAAAAGCATTTGTTGCCACTAAATACATCGGCCATAAAAAGCATCGCAGTGATTGGCGATAATGCAACACGCACTTTTCATTTAGGCGGTTTTGGCGCAGGCGTAAAGGCACGTTATGAAGTAACAGCCCTTGCAGGTTTGCAAAACAGGATTGGTAAAACTATAAACATTAAATATGCCCAGGGATATTCGGGCGTTTACAAGCCAAACCCCAAAAACGCCGGTACCGACAACGCTAAACCTGATTCAGCTATGATACAGCAAGCGGCAGCAACGGCAAAAAGTTCAGACGTGGCTATTTTGTTTATTGGCGGCAACCGCGAATACGAAAGCGAAGGCCGCGACCGTAAAGACCTCAGCCTTCCGTTTAGCGAACAAACATTGGTTGACGCGGTTACAGCAGCAAACCCAAATACTATTGTTGTGGTAGTTGGCGGGGCGCCTTATGATATAGGCGACATCAAAAAAAACAATCATACTATTTTATGGTCGTGGTATAACGGTTCGGAAAACGGCAATGCGCTTGCCGATGTTTTAACCGGTAAAATAAACCCATCGGGTAAATTACCATTTACATTCCCGCCTGAGCTTAAAGATTCCCCTGCACATGCCCTGGATGCATATCCGGGCAAAAACCTGCAGGTTGATTATAAAGAGGGCATACTGGTTGGCTACCGCTGGTTTGATACTAAAAAAATTGAGCCCCTGTATTGCTTTGGGTATGGCTTATCGTATACCGGCTTTAAATATTCGGGCTTTTTCACTAATAAAAAAAGCTATAAATCATCGGAAAATATAACAGCAACTTTAAAAGTGAAAAACACCGGGAAATATGCCGGAAAAGAAACCGTTCAGTTGTATGTAGGCAAACCTGTTTCAGCGGTGGAGCGTGCCGACAAGGAATTAAAAGCATTTAAAAAGGTAAAAATAGCCCCCGGCGAAACCCTTAATGTTACATTGAATATCCCTGTTAAAGACCTCGCATACTATGATGTTAAAACCGGTAAATGGGTAGTTGAACCAGGTAAATATAAATTGCTTGCCGGTACTTCGTCAAGGGATATTGAACAAAGCGGTACGATAACTGTAGAATGATGTGCAAATGCGGGGATGTGCAGATATGTGGATGGTGCGATTTCCATCTGCACATCCGCATATCATTTAAACCTTATTCTGCAATAATTCTTCAATCAACCCCGATAAACTTACCGATGCGCAGGCTATCAGTTCATCGGCTGCGCCATAATAAATATACAGGGTATCATCAAATAACGCGGTACCGGTGGGGAAAACTACATCATCCACATAGCCTTTCAGTTCATAATCCAGCCCGGGTTTAAACAGGGGGTAAGGCAGGCGGGCAATCTCTTTCCTGGGATCGTCAATATCCAATAACGCTGCACAGCAGGAGTACTCATAGCCCTTTATGGCATCTTTTACACCGTGGTATATCAGCAGCCAGCCATGTTCGGTTTCAATGGGCGGGCAACCGCTGCCTATGTAGCTTACCTCGTGCGGGTATTTGGGGGCAAGTATAATATTTTCGTCAAAATGTAAAAAATAATCATCCCAGAACCCTTTGGTAAGGTCGGCTAAATTGTTGATGGCAACCATTTGTATATCGGGTTTTATGCGGTGCAGAAACGTTAATTTGCCGTTTATCCTCCGCGGGAAGAAAACCAGGTCCTTGTCGGCCACAATATCTTGGGCCCCCCTGTTGTATCGGATATATTTTTTATTCAGCCCACTGCTTTTACATTGGGTTAGGCGCTCAAAATCTTCATATTTTATTTGCGGGACTATTATTCCATGCTTTTCAAAATCCTTCAGGTTTGTTGAAGTTGCCAGCGCCCCAAGCGCATTTACGCCGTCGTAAGCTATATAGGTCAGGTAATACAGGCCGTCTATCTTTACAATCCGTGGATCTTCCAGGCCATGTGATTCATATCCGGCCTGCGGGAACAAAACCGGCGCACCACTGCGTTCAATAACAGTTAAGGGGGCATCCAGCTTACAATAGCCGATAGTGGAGAAGTTGCCCACACGCACCGCCCTGTAAAAAAGATGTATAACATCGCCCTCCTTAAATACCGCCGGGTTTAACACGCTGTCGTTTTCAAAAGCCAGCGATGTCCCCCTGAGTGCAACACC
>DATCES010000001.1:0-2116 GCA_036509935.1 Mucilaginibacter sp. | reverse complement strand
AAATAACCCAATAAAACAAAGTAAATTCCTGATAATCAGACATTTATTTCTTAACTTAATGACATTGAACCCTCCCCAGGGAGGGATTTTTTGCGTAACACAAATCTTCCGAACACGCATGGTGTTGCCCCCAAACAACCTACAAACGTCTCAAATCTAACTCGTATGGTCCACCACAATCACCCAAACCCCATCAATTTTCCTGAACCATAGCGTAAAATAGCCGCCGGGCGCATCTTTTTCGCGTTTTACATTCCAGGCGCCAAGCATAAAGGCGTTTACCTTATCAAGCAAATCAACTTTTAACACGGTAAAAGTAAGCATACCCATTGCGGCTTTATCGGGGTAAGCTTTTTTATAACGCTCAAGTGTCGCCTTCCAGCCATATACCGGCGCGGTTTTGCCTACAAACATCAGGGAATCTGATTTCCAGTACCCCTGCATAAAGCAGTCAATGTCGCCTTTGTTCCAGTCAATTCGCTGGGTTTCCATTATCTTTAAAATGGCTTGCTTATCGTCCTGCGCGAAAAGGAAGCAGGAGTTGAGAACCAGGAAGCAAGAGATTAATATTTTCTTCATGATGCAATTTATAAAATCTCCCGGAAAAACCTTTTACCTTTAGCCTTTCAGCTTTCACCTATATGAACAACATCCTCTGCTTCGGAGAAATACTATGGGATACCTTTGGCGATGAAAAGGTAGCAGGCGGCGCCCCAATGAATGTTGCCCGGCATTTGGTGCAGCAGGGCGCAAACGTTTCCTTCGCCACCAGGATTGGCACCGATAACCCGGGCGTGCGCCTGGTTGAATTTTTAAAAACAAACGGATTATATAGCGTTTTAATGCAATTGGATGGCAAACTGCCCATATGCGAGGTTACTGTCCGGTTAGATAAAGATGGCCAGGCCACCTATATTATACCCCAACCTGTATCTTGGGATAATATTCAAATTGAAGATGCGCTATATCAAGCGGCAAAACGGGCATCGGCTATAGTTTACGGCAGCCTCGCTTGCCGCGATTTGATTACCCGCAATACACTATTAAGTTTATTAAACGAAACTACAGCACTAAAAATATTTGACGTGAATTTGCGACCGCCGCATTATGCCTTATCAACCATTGAAACCCTGCTTGCCGGAGCCAATGTGATCAAGATGAATGAAGATGAAGCTGCGCTACTGATCGGAGGAGATACTGAAAATCTTAAAGAAAGCATTATAGAATTTCAAAAGAAATACCATCCGCAAACCATTTGTATTACCCGCGGCGAAAACGGGGCCATAGTTTGGCACAACGGTCAATTTTATGAACATCCCGGTTTTAAGGTACAGGTTGTAGATACTGTTGGCGCGGGCGATTCTTTTTTGGCCGCGTTTGTAAATGGTTTGTTAAAAAAACAACCCATGCAGCAGGTAATTGAGAGAGCTTGCAAAATTGGAGCTTTTGTGGCGGGGAAACGCGGGGCGAACCCGGTGTATGATGAAAGTATTTTGTAGTTTTTAATTGATTTTATATGAAAATCTGGCCATTAACCTTTCTTTTAATAATATTCTGCGTAAAATATAATTACGCTCAAAAATTAAGTTTAGTAAAATGGGTATCGCATACTGTAGATTCTTTGCAAACAAGAAATATTGATACTATTGAATATTACCGCGCTTATTGCAACGAGTGTATAGTGTCAAGCAAACCACCAATGTTGGGACAACCAACGGACACTTTGCCGACGCATCAATGTGATATCGAGAATGGCGGAACCGAACGAGTGATCGAAATTCTTTATAAACAAAACAACAAATACTATTCGTTAACCTTTAATTGTAGCTATCCGCCTATCAAGAAAGAATTAAAAAACGTTAAATCTATTGACTATTTTCTTTCCATTGTTCCCATTCTGGTTAAAAGAGACAGGTATGGAGCAGCAATTCAAACAAAGCGCAAATTTAATCCACCGATAATGGTTGATGGCGGTTACGAGGAAGCTTTTCTTTATTGCGGTCATATAAAACAACGCATTTTTATGCAAGACGACCAAAAAACAGATAAAGGGTGGAGGTACTACTTTTGGATTGACAAGCAGACCAAATTACTTTCGTTGTTGGAATCTGAAACA